>JAHXHU010000228.1 GCA_025656375.1 Candidatus Thiodiazotropha sp. (ex Ustalcina ferruginea)
TCAATTTTTACGAGTGCAATGGCAAGCTCATTCTTATTGCGTATCGCAAAAGAGAGTTCTCGGCTTGTACACTCCATGAAGTGCGCTCTGTCAGCCACATTCTCTAAAAATTCTGACTGGGTCTCAACGTCATATGAAAGCTGGGATTCTTCTTCCTGCTGTGGACAGGCGAGTGCAGCTACGAAGGCCGTGATATTTGATGGGTCAAAGGGCTTGCTTATAATTTCATTTGCACCGAGCTGCTGTAGCTCTTGGCGTATCTCCGGGCTCTCTTCATTCCCTGTGACGACAACAAAGGGTAGTTTAGCGAGAGACTCGTTGTCAGATGTTCTGATCTTGGCCAACAATCCCCTGCCATCGAGTTTAGGCATTGATAAATCACTGAAAATTATTGCCACTGATGGATTTTCCAGTAGGATCTCCCACGCCTGCTGACCATCCTCTGCTTCGAGCAGCTGACAATCGTCTTTCAGAATATTCTTCAGTGAAACTCTCACCACACGGGAGTCATCCGCGATAAGCACGATTGGTTTACCATCGGTATGATGAGAAAAGCTGTGTAGTGCCTGTTCTGCCATTCCGTCTGATTCTTCTTGCTTGAGCATGGGTAATTCGGTCTACCTTTAGCTTCGACTGGTTAGAGAAAATCTTTAGGGAACAACTATTAAAGTAAATAATTAAAAGTATATGTAAATATTTGTAAAATTTAAAAAATGATATTTATTCGATACCATTAGAATAAAAAAATGAGAGACACATCACTACTTTATTCCCAGGTTAATCATCGAATATCATTTACCTGTCACTTTTCAGAGTCAGCGATGGTGGGTCTGGATATCATCCTGATAGCAACGAAACACCCATTCAGAAGGTTTGGAGCGGAAATCAATATTACTCTGTTTCTATTATGCGATTCTGGAACAGAACCGAAAGATTTTATGATTAAAGCCATGAGTAATTCATGGTTGTCTGTTAGCCTTTACAAATGGCCGAATGGGTACTTATTCGTCACCTAACAAGTGTGATCCTTGGCGCAAACTTGTCACTTAACCAGCTTGACCAGGAAAAGGGACTGAAGATTTTCCAGTACTTGGTCGCTATGTACCTTGATCACTTCATCAAGAGCCAATTCAGGAATAGATGTCAAAATCAGTCTTTTTTCTTTCGGAGGGTGCACCGGTTGACTCCGAGACCGAAGAAGAACGTGAACGAAAGCGACTAGAAGCCTCTACCACCAAGACTTTTGTCGATGCAGTTCGAGAAGACCTGCGTGCCAATAATATCTATCTGCCAACGCTGCCGGCTTTAGCACTGGAAGCGTTGGTGATCATTAATGATGTAGACAGTTCTGCCTCCGATCTGGAGAAGGTCATCTCACGTGATGCGGCACTTACCGCGAGGCTGATACGTTATGCTAACAGTCCCCTTTATCGAGGCTTAAATACGATCGCCTCGATTCGTCCAGCGATAACTCGAATTGGATTTCAACGTGTCAAAAATGCTGTTTATGCAGTCTCTATGAAAGAGGTATTCCGCACCTCCGAAAAGGTGATAGAGAAACGAATGGACAAATTATGGACCCACTCAGTGAGAGTCGGTGCTCAGGCGGCAATGCTCGCCAAGGAACAACCGGGACTCGATCCTGATGTCGCGCTGGTGGCTGGTCTGGTGCATGATATCGGCCACATCCCATTACTTATCAAAGCCTGTGAATACAAAGAGCTGATTTCAAATCCGGATTATCTGGACAAAGTGCTTCAAAAGCTACATCCCCAGCTCGGGGGCAGTATTCTGAAACTATGGAAATTCGACCAGCATGTGATTGATGTGGCGGCCGAGCATGAAGATCTGGCTCGTGACCCTGGTGGTGCTCCAGTCGACTATGTTGATGTTGTGCAGGTGGCAAATATCACGGTCCATGAAGGATCTGAGCACCCACTGGCTACCGTTGACCGCTCCACCATCAAAGCTTTTTCCCGTCTCAAACAGTCCGGGGAGGAGAGTAGCTTGGATGAGGAGACAAAAAAGGTCGAAGACGCAATCTTTTAACCGGCTAAGACATTCACGTCTTCATTACGTAACATGCCAATCAGGCGTATCAGCGGTAGACCGATCAACGCATTTGGGTCCTCGCCTTCCAAACGTTCGAACAGAGAGATACCTAAACCTTCAGACTTGAATGAACCCGCGCAGTTATAGGGCTTCTCTTTCTTCAGGTAGTTTTCGATCTCCACCTTATCCAGTTGACGAAAGGTGACATGAAAAGGCTCGCAACAGACCTGAGTCTGTCCCGTCTTGCTATTTAGTAGGCAAAGTCCGGTCAAAAAAATCACTTGCTTGCCCGATGTTTGCTGTAATTGTTCAACGGCCCTTTGGTGCGTTCCCGGTTTACCCAGAATAGAACCGTTCACTGTAGCAACCTGGTCTGAGCCGATGATAAGTGCTGCTGTATGGGTTTCCGCAACTGCCCGTGCCTTGCTCTCAGCTAGACGGGTAACAAGTTTCTCGGGTGACTCTTCCTGCTGATGGCGTTCATCTATATCTGGTGAAAGAGTACCGAACTCCAAACCCAGTCGACTCAGTAATTCCCTGCGGAAAGGGGAACTGGATGCCAGGATCAGTGGTAGATGTTGTGTGAAATGGGTGTATGGCATTATTCATCAAGGCTGCATAGGTGGAGTTGCGCCGCATATTAGCAAAAAGAGAGGTCTATTCATTAGTAGATATTGTGGGGGGGCTACCAATAATCATTAATTTATTCAATACTGACCATATATATTCTAAATAAAAACAGCGTTTTTATACTAAAAACAGAGTGATAGCTGATATTCAGATAACACTCTTTGCTTGACAAAGGGCACCAACCCAACGTAGAAAGGCAGAAATAATAACCGTGAGTTCAGATCTATATGTCAATAACAGACTTGCTTATGTCAGGTGTCAATCTCATGGGCATCGGAATGACGATTGTATTCACCTTCCTGCTGATGCTTGTCTTTGCCATGAAAGGCATGTCGAAGTTGGCATTGTTCGTTTCTGAGCGACAGGGAGTCTCTGAGACGTTATCATCACATCCTTTGATTACTGGACAGGGCCAGCAGGCAGGAATGCGGGGTGATTTGGTTGCCGTCATTACGGCTGCAATCAATAGCTATCGCACTACCCACCGATAGATCTGTTAAAGTTTTCACTCTTTTTTTAAATAAACAACTTAACCAGGCTGTTTACCTATCAACGGCGGCTAGCTTATGAGCGAAAAGAAACCACTTGGAATCACTGATGTTGTACTGCGTGACGCCCATCAGTCCCTGTTTGCAACCAGAATGCGTATCGACGATATGCTGCCAATTGCTGAAAAGCTGGATAATGTCGGCTTTTGGTCATTGGAGACTTGGGGAGGCGCTACCTTTGACGCCTGCATACGCTTTCTTGGTGAAGACCCTTGGGAGCGCATACGCATCCTAAAGGCAGCCATGCCTAAAACGCCCATGCAGATGCTTTTTCGCGGTCAGAATATTCTTGGGTATCGACACTATGCTGATGATGTGGTCGATAAGTTTGTCGAGAGAGCAGCCACCAATGGGGTGGATGTATTCCGAATCTTCGACGCCATGAATGATCTGCGTAATCTTGAGACAGCGATCAAGGCTACGCTGAAGGTGGACAAGCATGCACAGGGGACTATGTCATATACCGTCAGTCCTGTGCATAACTTGGATTATTGGCTCGATATGTGTAAGCGCATGGAAGAGATGGGCTGCCACTCTATCTGCATCAAGGATATGGCGGGTCTACTGAATCCCTATCTCGGCTATGAGTTGGTGACCCGTCTGAAGGAGACTATCTCCATCCCGATCGCTATGCAGAGCCATGCCACGACCGGCATGAGCACTGCGACCAATATCAAGGTGGCTGAAGCAGGCATCGATATGGTTGATACTTCCATCTCATCGATGAGCATGACCTATGGTCACTCGGCTACTGAATCTGTGGTTGCAATATTGAAGGAGAGTGATCGTGATACCGGGCTTGATCTCAATCTATTGGAAGAGATAGCCGGTTATTTTCGTGAAGTACGGAAAAAATATGCCAAATTTGAGGGTTCGCTAAAGGGTGTTGATTCCCGCATCCTGGTGGCACAAGTACCTGGTGGCATGCTGACCAATATGGAAAATCAGCTGAGGGAGCAGGGTGCAAGTGATAAATTGGATGAAGTTCTCGAAGAAATTCCCAAGGTACGGAAGGATCTGGGTTACATTCCACTTGTTACCCCGACCTCGCAGATAGTCGGTACCCAGGCAGTCATCAATGTCTTGATGGGCGAGCGCTACAAGACCATTGCCAAAGAGACGGAAGGCGTTCTGAAAGGTGAGTATGGTGCTACGCCGGCCCCAGTAAACAGTGAACTCCAGGCTAAAGTGCTCGAACCAGGAGCGGAACCTGTTACTTGTCGTCCTGCTGATCTGCTCGATGATGAAATGGATAACCTCACTGCAGAGTTCCATGGACTGGTCGAAGAGCATGGTATTAAAGTGGCTGCAGATGAGGTCGACGATGTTCTAATCTACGCACTCTTTCCGCAAGTGGGCCTTAAATTCCTCAAAAACCGAGACAATCCTGACGCATTTGAGCCGGTTCCAGGGATTAAGCAGGCGGCTCCTGCCCAAACGCAAGCGCCTGCTACAACAGTCAGCAGCGGACCAGAGTCCTATCAGGTTGAGGTCAATGGAGTCACATACAACGTTAAAGTCTCTCCTACCGGCGCTGTGACTGATGTTGCTCAAACATCAACACCAGCCGCTGAAACAGCTGTTGCGTCGAGTGGCGGCGGGGCAACAGTAGCTGCCCCATTATCCGGTAATATCCATGCTATCAAGGTGGCGGTCGGAGATCTGGTGCCTGCGGGTGATGTTGTGATGGTGCTCGAAGCGATGAAAATGGAGACAGAAGTGCGTGCTAGTTCAGGGGGAACAGTAGCCCAGGTACTAGTGAAAGAGGGCGAAACTGTTCAGGTCGGATCACCCCTGTTGAGCTTTTCCTGATATGAACCCCTGCACCACCAATAGCGCACCCCTCACGGTGTTTAACTGAGGATTTTCGGATGATTGAAATTGGCTTTGAACCACTATGGCAGTCCACAGGAATAGCCAATCTGGAATGGGGTCAGGTGCTGATGATGGGTGTCGGCTCGCTATTGATCTATCTTGCGATCGTCAAAAAATTCGAACCATTACTACTGGTACCCATCGGTTTTGGTGCAATTCTCAGTAACATTCCACTGGCAGATATCAGTGGCAGTGAGGGCTTGTTAGGCTATATCTATCATGTCGGCATAGAAACCGGTGTATTTCCACTGCTGATCTTCATGGGGGTTGGAGCGCTGACAGATTTTGGTGCTCTTATTGCCATGCCATGGACCCTGCTTCTGGGTGCTGCTGCGCAATTTGGCATATTTGTCACCCTGATGGGAGCATTGGCACTCAATTTTATACCCGGCTTCGATTTTTCATTGGCGGATGCCTCTGCGATTGCGATCATTGGTGGCGCTGATGGTCCGACAGCTATCTTCCTGGCTTCAAGGCTGTCCCCTGATTTACTGGGCGCTATTGCGGTTGCAGCTTACTCATACATGGCCTTGGTACCGATTATCCAACCACCGATCATGCGATTGTTGACCACCGAAACCGAGCGGAATGTGGTGATGCAGCAATTACGGCATGTCACCAAGTTGGAAAAGATCCTGTTTCCGTTTGCGGTACTTCTACTATGCGCGATTTTTCTCCCATCGGCTGCGCCATTGATCGGTATGCTTACCTTTGGCAATTTGTTGAGAGAGTGCGGCGTTGTCGAGCGCTTGAGTCATGCATCCCAGAACGAGATTATCAACATTGTAACGATCTTTTTGGGACTGGCTGTCGGTTCAAAGCTTTCAGCAGATAAGTTCCTCACCGTAGAAACTTTGGGTATCTTAGCATTAGGTGCATTTGCTTTCTGTATTGGAACAGCGACTGGCATCATTATGGGCAAAATCATGTATCGGGTCACCGGAGGCAAGGTTAACCCCTTAATTGGGGCTGCGGGCGTCTCTGCAGTCCCGATGGCGGCCCGGGTGGTCAATAAGGTTGGCCTTGAAACCAATCACCATAATTTCTTACTCATGCATGCCATGGGGCCCAATGTGGCAGGTGTTATCGGATCCGCAGTAGCCGCCGGCATCCTGCTTGCCTTAGTCGGTGGCTAATTCCGGTATAGGGCACTACACGCGTGCATCCATGTCATTTTGACATGGATGCACTACTCATAATATGATTGCCCGCTTATGTCGAAGCGCTTTCCAGATCAATTGGATCCATGGCGTTGTGCTGATCTCGGTAAAGCGTTCAGCGGCCAACTGCCTTTGGATGCCTTGTTAAGGCTGAGCGCATGCTTGCTGAAGCCTGCTGGAGTGGTCAATTTCGAGTTGATTTTCAGCCGTGACCCGCAACGGCGGGCGATACTCAGCGGTTGGCTTAAGACGGCGTTGTCACTTCAGTGTCAGCGGTGTCTTGAAGAGGTGATTCTGCCGATCGATATCCGCCTGTCTCAGGTTTTCGTCCGAGGATTGGATGAGGCTGGACTGCTGCCCGAATCGCTGGATCCTTGTCTGGTTGAAGAGGAGCAGGTGACCTTTACGGATTTGATTGAAGATGAGCTTCTTCTGGCATTGCCTCAAGTGGCTATATGACTCAGGGATCTGTCCTGCTCCCCTATTGGCAACGACCGACGAGATGCCGATGGAGAGTAGCGAGCAAGAGCGAGAAAACCCGTTTGCAATTCTAGCTGAACTCAAACGAGATAAGCATTAATTTGGTTAACGTAAAAAATATTCAGGAGATCAGCCATGGCTGTTCAAAAAAGCAGAAAGACTCCCTCCAGACGTGGCATGCGTCGCGCCCACGATGCCCTGACGAATGAGACACTCTCAATCGATTCCACATCAGGTGAAACGCATCTGCGCCACAACGTATCTGCAGATGGCTTCTATAAAGGTCGCAAGGTAGTTAATACCAAGGGCGAGTGATCTCCCGACCCTCCTTTTTTTCTATATGAAAACCCGTACAGGATATGCTCCTTTGACGGGTTCTTTCATATATGGGCGATTCAATAACGCATGAGCAAGCCAGTTACAATCTCTTTGGATGCTATGGGAGGGGATATCGGTGCGGATGTCGTCATACCTGCCGCTCTGGAATACCTCAGATGGGACAAGGAGACCGTGCTGGTCTTGGTAGGCGATCAGGATAAGATAAAGAAAAAGCTAGGGCCTCACCCGTTTGGTGAGCGACTACGCATTAAACATGCGTCTGAAACAGTTGCCATGGATGAGTTACCCTCTAGGGCACTACGAAATAAGAAAGACTCATCCATGCGGGTCGCTATCAATCTGGTCAAGTCTGGTGAGGCCAGTGCCTGTGTAAGTGCAGGCAATACAGGTGCCTTGATGGCGACATCGCGTTTTGTGTTGAAGATGCTGCCGAATATCGACCGACCTGCAATCATTACTGCTTTGCCAACGATTAAGGGTCAGACCTTTATGTTAGATCTTGGCGCAAATGTGGATTGCAGCGCCGAGCATCTATTCCAGTTTGCGGTCATGGGTAGTGAGACCGTTGCTGCGGTAACGGACATCACTAACCCTACAATTGGATTGTTGAATATCGGCCAGGAGGAGATCAAGGGTAACGAGCAGGTCAAAGGTGCCCATGAACTGCTTATACAGAGCTCACTCAACTACGTAGGCTATGTGGAAGGTGATGACATCTACCAGGGAGGCACTGATGTCGTTGTCTCGGATGGTTTTGTCGGCAATATCGCCCTCAAGAGCAGTGAAGGTGTTGCGAAGATGATTAGCCACTTCATCAAGTTGGAATTTACGAAAAATCCACTTACAAAATTAGCAGGATTGCTTTCTATGCCAGTGTTACAGGCTTTTCGTAAACGTATCGATCACAGGCGTTACAACGGTGCCAGCCTGCTAGGGCTGCGTGGGATCGTGATCAAAAGTCATGGTGGTGCTGATAAATTGGCTTTTATGAATGCCATCAGTATCGCACGTAAAGAGGTTTCGAGTGATGTCCCGCGGCGTATTGCAGAGCAGGTCAAAACTCATATGGAAAAAAAGGAAATCGCGTGATCTACTCGCGTATTACAGGTACAGGTGGCTATCTGCCTGAAAAAATACTGACCAACAAAGATCTGGAAAAAATCGTCGATACCACTGATCAGTGGATTTTCGAGCGTACCGGTATCCGCAAACGTCACATTGCAGAAGAGGGTGAATATACCTGTGATTTGGCAGAAAAGGCTGCCCGCAATGCAATTGATATGGCTGCCCTTAAACCGAGCGATATCGATCTGATCGTTGTAGCTACGACCACAGCTGATCAGGTATTCCCCAGTACCGCTTGTTTGTTGCAGGCGCAACTTGGTATTCGTGGTCCAGCCGCGTTCGATATCCAGGCTGTTTGTACAGGTTTCGTGTACGCTCTTGGCGTAGCCGATAAATTTGTCCGTACCGGGTCATCCAAGCGGGCTCTGGTGGTGGGTGCTGAAACCTTCTCCCGTATCCTTGACTGGAATGACCGAAACACCTGTGTGTTATTTGGTGATGGTGCGGGTGCTGTTGTCATCGAGGCCAGTGATGAACCGGGTATCATCTCAACACATCTGCATGCGGATGGTGCCTATGAGAGCCTGTTGCGTGTACCGTCCGGTATCTCACGGGGTTATAGTGAGCTACAGCAGGGATCGGCTTATGTGGAGATGCGGGGCCATGAGGTTTTCAAGGTTGCTGTGACTACCTTAGGTCGTATCGTCGACGAGACATTGGCCGCAAATGGCATGGAAAAATCTGATATCGATTGGCTGATTCCCCATCAGGCCAATATCAGAATCATCAATGCCACAGCGAAAAAATTACAAACCCCTATGGATCGGGTTGTTGTGACTGTTGATGAGCATGGAAACACGTCAGCGGCATCTGTTCCTTTAGCTCTGGATGTGGCAGTTAGAGACGGCCGAATCAAACAGGGTGAGACCATCCTTATGGAGGCTTTTGGTGGCGGGTTCACCTGGGGCTCCGTGCTGGCAAAATTCTAATCTTGTGGCGGCTAGCGTATGAGTAACTCTTCATTCAGTATTGTCTTTCCAGGACAAGGCTCTCAATCCATCGGCATGCTGAGCACACTTGCAGAGGCCCATCCTGTTATAAGTCAGACCTTCACTGAGGCAGCTGATACGTTGGGTTATGATCTTTGGAGCCTGATCCAAAACGGCCCGGTAGAGGCATTGAATCAAACCACAAAGACCCAGCCTGCCATGCTTGCTGTCGGTGTATCCGTGTGGCGTGTCTGGCAGGAACAGGGTGGTGCCGAGCCTATGCTCATGGCAGGCCATAGCCTGGGTGAATATTCGGCACTGGTTTGTGCAGGGGCAATCGAATTCACCGATGCTGTAAAACTTGTCTCTGAGCGTGGACGCTTTATGCAGGAGGCAGTACAGGAAGGTAGTGGCGGTATGGCGGCCATCCTCGGACTTGATGATGATAAGGTAGAAGAGGTCTGTGCCTCTGCTGCCTCTGGTGAAGTTGTCGAAGCAGTCAATTTTAACTCACCGGGTCAAGTTGTTATTGCCGGTGATAAGCGTGCAGTTGATCGTGCCTGTGAACTTGCCAAGGTTGCGGGTGCTAAGCGAGCCCTGCCTTTACCCGTCAGTGTGCCTTCTCACTGCGCACTGATGAAACCAGCCGCAGAACGTTTGCAAGAGCAACTTAGCGCTATTTCCTTTTCCTCTCCATCCATCCCCGTTTTACACAATGTCAATGTGGAGCAGGCAAGTGATGTCGGGTCTATTCGTGAACTCCTCACTGCACAGCTGTATAGTCCGGTACGTTGGGCTGAAACGGTACAAAAGATGGCAACGTTAGGGTGTACAAGTTTGTTGGAAGCAGGCCCGGGTAAAGTGCTTGCCGGTTTAACCAAGAGAATCAACCGTGGCCTCACAGGGATGCCGATATTCGATACAAAAAGCCTGAATCATGCTTTGGAGACAATGAGATGAGCCTGGAAAATGAGATCGCCCTGGTTACCGGAGCCAGTCGTGGGATAGGTGCTGCCATTGCTGATGCGCTGGCTGAGGCGGGTGCAACCGTGATTGGGACTGCGACCTCAGAAAAGGGGGCGCAAGCGATCACTGAGCGGATGCAGGCATCAGGCTATAAAGGCAGTGGTATGGTATTGGATGTTGCTGAAAGTGGCTCAATCGATGCCCTCATCGGGACACTTTCCAAAGATTTTGGCAATCTGACCATCTTAGTCAACAACGCAGGGATTACCCGGGATAATCTTCTGATGCGTATGAAGGATGATGAGTGGGAGACTATTATCAATACAAACTTATCATCTGTCTTTCGACTCAGTAAGGCGGTACTACGTGGCATGATGAAGGCGCGTAAAGGACGTATCATCAATATCTCGTCGGTAGTGGGTGCGATGGGGAATGCAGGGCAGACCAACTATGCTGCCGCCAAGGCCGGTATTCATGGCTTTACGCGTTCGTTGGCCCGAGAGGTGGGTTCAAGAGGCATCACTGTTAATTCTGTCGCGCCTGGCTTTATCGAGACAGATATGACAAATGAGCTTCCCGAGGCGCAACGCAAGAGTCTTGAGCAAAGTATTCCATTGCAGAAATTGGGTTTACCGGATGATATTGCCAATGCTGTCCTGTTCCTTGCGGGGCAAACTGGACGCTACATTACCGGTGAGACACTCCATGTTAATGGCGGAATGTACATGAGTTGATGTGTAGAGTATGTGATGTTTTGTAATAAATTACATTAATTATACTCAATAAGATAATGTTATATAATGATTTAATACAGATTACGCAGTGTGGGACTCATCTGAGGATTGCGCTTTTCTCGAGTGTTTTTTGTTACTACAATACCGCATCGGTCCTTTTCGAGGCCGACGGTTAATTCAGAGGATATTAATAACATGAGCGATGTCGTAGAACGAGTTCGTAAAATTGTCGTAGAACAACTGGGCGTTAAAGATGAAGAAGTGACTCTCGAAGCATCCTTCGTTGATGATCTTGGCGCAGACTCTCTCGACACAGTGGAGCTGGTGATGGCCCTCGAAGAGGAATTCGAAACTGAGATTCCTGACGAAGAGGCTGAAAAGATTACAACTGTGCAGTTGGCTGTCAATTACATCAACGCACACAGTTAATCCGTACGCTAAGTTTTATATTTTCAGGCCGCCAAGCTCTGCGGAATGGGACTCGGCCTTTTGCTTTTCAGCAACACCACTGAAATTTGGGGGTAGTCTTACATGACTGCAAGAAGGGTTGTCGTTACTGGATTAGGCATGGTAGCGCCTGTTGGACTGGATATTCCTACTTCGTGGGACAATATACTGGCCGGTAAAAGCGGTATCCAACCAATTACCCACTTCGATGTCGGAGCATTCACGACCCAGTTTGGTGGTCCGATCTACGGTTTCGAAATTACTGACTACATCCCGAAGAAAGAAGCCAAGAAGATGGATAAGTTTATCCATTACGGCCTGGCAGCCGGTATTCAGGCGATCAAGGATGCGGGTTTGGAAGTGACTGATGACAATGCAGAGCACATCGGTGTCCTGATCGGTTCAGGTATTGGTGGTATCACCGGTATCGAAAACAGCTATCAATCCTACCTGGACGGTGGTCCGCGTAAGATTTCACCTTTTTTCGTACCCTCCAGCATTATCAATATGGTGTCCGGCAATCTCTCCATCATGTATGGATTGAAAGGGCCAAATTACTCTATTGTTTCTGCATGCAGCAGTGGCGCCCACAGTATAGCTGAGGCTGCGATGATGATACGTCATGGTCGTACTGATGTGATGATTGCCGGTGGTGCTGAAATGGCGACATCACCTGTCGGTCTAGGTGGCTTTGCCGCTGCACGAGCCCTCTCTCGTCGTAATGATGATCCTCAGGCTGCCAGTCGTCCTTGGGACAAGGATCGTGACGGATTTGTGCTGAGTGACGGAGCCGGTGTGGTTGTGCTGGAAGAGTATGAGCAGGCTAAGGCACGTGGTGCGAAAATCTATGCCGAGTTGGTTGGGATGGGTATGAATTCCGATGCCTATCATATGACAGCGCCGTTAGTCGACGGTTCTGGGGCTGCGAAGTGCATGGAGTTGGCGCTCCAGGATGGTGGTATCAATCTACAGGAGGTTGATTACATCAACGCCCATGGTACCTCTACCCCGGCTGGCGATGTGGCCGAAACAATGGCTGTAAAGCGTGCCTTCGGTGATCATGCCCATAAGCTGTGTGTCAGTTCGACTAAATCGATGACCGGTCATATGCTGGGTGCAGCGGGTGGTGCTGAGGCGGTGTTTACAATCCTGGCACTCTACAATCAAGTGGTACCCCCCACGATCAATCTGGAAAACCAGGATCCAGCGTGTGATCTGGATTATGTACCCAATAGTGCAAGAGAAATGAAGCTGGATGTGGTGATATCCAACTCATTTGGTTTTGGCGGTACTAACGGAACACTTGCTTTTCGTCGGTTAACCTGACGCTGGATGCTCTTTGCTGATTAACGGCATTCCCGGTGATCAGGTTCCGCTCTCGGATCGTGGTCTGCAATATGGTGATGGCCTGTTTGAGACCCTCGCAGTCATTAATGGGCAGCCGAGATTGTGGCAGCGTCACATCGCGCGACTCTCTCGAGGAGAGCAGGTACTTGGTTTTCCTCCCTCCGACAAGCAGGTACTTAAACAGGAAGCGCACTCCCTGTGTGCCGGCCATGAGCGTGCTGTTTTAAAGATAATACTGACCCGCGGCAGTGGGGGCAGGGGTTACAGACCCCCGGCATCAAGTCATCCACGACGCATTCTCACGCTTGATCCCTGGCCAGACTATCCTGATGAGTGGTACGCCAAAGGTATCCGCTTAGGTATCTGCCATACCAGGGCCAGTTTAAACAGTCAGTTAGCTGGACTAAAGCACCTCAACCGTCTGGATCAGGTTTTGGCCCGTAGTGAGTGGCAGGATCCAACGATTGCTGAAAGCCTGATGTTGGATGACAGGGACAGGGTGATTTCCGGTACACAGTCAAATCTCTTCATGATTCAGGGTGAAACAATCCTGACACCGGATCTCAGTCAGGCGGGTATCGCTGGTGTTGTGAGAGAGTTGGTTATAGAACAGGCAAAGCAACTCTCTCTATCGCTACGAATCACCGATTTGGTACTTGATGAGTTGCAACAGGCCGATGCGCTGTTTGTGACCAATTCCCTGATGGGAATCTGTCCTGTGGCAATCCTGGATCAGCACCACTTTAACATTGAGAAGATTCCGCAAAGATTACACCAGGCCGTTGATGAGATCCTCAGGTCAGCTCTTTGACCGGAATAAATCCATTCCATGAGCTGGCACTAGTGAGTCGATATCATCACCACTCTTTGACGTATGTACAGTTCATCCAGGTTATTTTTCCAGTAGAATGGCGCTATGTTTAATCGTCTACTCGGTATCATGATACTTGCTGTCAGCATCCTCCTAGCCTGGGGGTGGATGGAGTATGATGGATTCATCAATAAACCGCTTACGCTACCACAAGAGGGGGTTAGCTACCTACTCCAACCAGGCATGACCATCAGGGGATTAGCAGATGATCTTCAGCAACGGGAAATACTCGATAAACCCTTACTGTTGAGGTTTATGGCTCGCTGGAGTGGACAGGCCAGTAAGCTGAAGGCAGGCGAATATCATCTGCCTGAAGGGACGACACCTTCGATGCTGCTTGAGATCCTGTCCTCTTCACGGGTAGTACAACACGCTTTGACCATCATTGAAGGCTGGACATTCAAGCAGATGATGGCTGCCGTTAGACGTAACCCATATCTGACCCATACCCTTGAAGATGTTGTGAATGAGCAAATTATGCAACACCTGGGATTGGATGATCTACACCCGGAAGGGCGCTTCTATCCTGACACCTACCATTTTCCTCTCGGCACCACTGATGTGGACTTTCTGAGGCGAGCCTACCGTCGCATGGAGACCACCTTGGCGCAGGCCTGGCAAAACCGGGAAAAAGAGCTTCCTTTGAAGAGCCCCTACGAGGCGCTCATTCTGGCCTCCATCATCGAGCGTGAAACTGGGATTCCTGAAGAACGCGGGAAGATCGCCGGGGTGTTTGTTCGACGCCTCAACCGCGGCATGCTCCTGCAAACCGATCCCACTGTGATCTATGGGATGGGTGATCGCTATAAAGGCAATATACGCAAGCGGGATTTGTCTCGCGACACGCCCTATAACACCTATGTCCGTAAAGGGCTGACACCTACACCCATTGCTATGCCGAGTGATGCTGCAATTTATGCGGCACTTCATCCGGAAGAGGGTAAGACACTCTATTTTGTTGCAACCGGAGATGGCGGACACGCCTTCTCTGCAACATTGGAGGAACATAATAAGGCGGTACGCAAGTACCTGTTGAAGCGATGACAAAGATAAAAACCTCTGGAAGAGGATGCTTCATCACCGTCGAAGGTGGTGAAGGTGCGGGAAAAAGCAGTAACCTGGCATTTATACAGTCACTCCTGGAAGCAGCCGGCAAGCCGGTGCTGTTTACACGTGAACCCGGTGGAACACCACTCGGTGAAGCGATTCGTGAGCTGTTGCTGGGACACAAACATACCGGTATGGCAGATGACACGGAGTTGTTATTGATGTTTGCAGCACGTGCGGAACATCTGCATCGTAAGATTCTGCCAGCGCTGGAGCAGGGTAAGTGGGTTCTTTGTGATCGTTTTACCGATGCCAGTTTTGCCTATCAGGGAGCTGGGCGGGGCATATCTCTAGAACGTATCGCTAGGCTACAACAGTTTGTACAGGGATCGTTACGTCCCGATCTGACACTATTGCTTGATCTACCTGTCGAGACAGGATTGGAGCGTGCTGGTAAGCGTTCAGATCCAGACCGTTTCGAAAGTGAAGCACACCTCTTTTTTGAGAAGGTCAGAACCGGATATTTACAAATCGCTGCCAGGGAGCCAGATAGAGTACGGGTGATTGACGCCTCTCCAAGCTTACAGGTGGTGCAGGATCAGATTGCTGAAGTCATTCAGGGCTATCTGGATAATCTCAATGGATGAGTCAGGTTACCATCCTCTGCCTTGGCAGATGGAACAGTGGCATTACCTGCAACAGGCCAGCACGCAGGGACGACTGCCACATGCCTTACTGCTTTCAGGACCTCCCGGGTTAGGAAAAGAGCAGTTCGCACTCAGTTTTGCACAATCCTGCCTGTGTCCTGATAAGGATAAAGCAGGGTATCCCTGCGGTATTTGTCGGCACTGCCAGTTGATGAGCAGTTTTAATCACCCCGATTTCCAGTGGCTCAGACCGGACGAGGGGAGTAAAAGTGGAGAGATCAAGGTTGAAGCTATCCGCAGCCTTACCGCAGGGGCTTCATTAACCTCCTATTCGGGTGGTAGCAAAGTCATTATCATCCAGCCGGCTCATCGTATGAATAATGCTGCTGCCAATAGCCTGCTAAAGACCTTGGAAGAGCCTACACCAGGGACAGTGATTCTACTGTTGACCGATCAGCCCACAAGATTGCTTCCCACCATCAGAAGCCGCTGTCAGAAAGTGATATTTCACTCCCCTGACAAGCAGCAATCGATCTCCTGGTTGGCCGAAAAGGTTGCTCATGCCGAACCCGGGATATTGCTCTCGCTTGCCAACGGCGCTCCACTGAAGGCACTGAAGTTGGATAGCGCTGAGTTACTGCAGACCCGTGAGGAGATGTTGAGTGGCTTTCTGGGTCTTGGTGGAGAAAATCGGGATCCGGTCAGTCTGGCTCGACAGTGGACCTCCTTTGACAGGGGATTGCTGCTTGAATGGCTGGCGGGTTGGGTGATTGATCTCATACGTCTGAAGGAGGGCGGGAATTCCGTACTACTCTTCAATCAGGATCATTCTCAAGCTTTGCAGAATACGGCCGACAAGTTAAACTCTAGCGTATTGCAGGGCTATCTGCTCCAGGTTTATCAGGCAAAGGGTTTGCTGGACAGTAATTTGAACCCGCAACTAACGCTGGAAAAACTACTTATCGATTGGCATACCTGTTTCGTACAGGCGGCATAGATAGAAGATTAGGTATTGTATGGCTGGTGGACCCAAACAAGGTATTCTTTCGCTTACCATCAAGGATAAAAACGCCTTGTATGCGGCCTACATGCAGTTTGTCGAATTTGCTGGGCTGTTTATACCCACGACTAAGCAGTATCGACTCGGTGATGAAGTCTTTATGTTATTGACACTGATGGATGAAGCTGAGCGCTTGCCAGTGGCCGGAAAAATCATCTGGATCACGCCTGCGGGAGCTGAAGGGAACAGGGCAGCGGGTATTGGTGTACAGTTCAGCGATCAAGACGGTGGTGCTGCAAGAAACAAGATCGAGACCTATCTTGCCGGCGCATTGAAATTAGACCGTCCTACACATACCCTCTAGTGTAGAACGCCAGCTATTACCTGAATCTGTGGATTATTGGTGATGAACTGCATCTGCCAGATATATGTTTATGGATCCTGAATCCTAACAGGCAGTGACAACTAGACGCTTCCAATCCTCTATGGCTAAAGAAAATAGGCGTTGAGCATGCTAGTCGATTCCCACTGCCATCTTGATCGTGTCTCCCTTGAGCCATTTGGAGGAGACTTCGCGAACTTTGTGACCAGCACTCTTGATCGTGGTATCAGCCACATGCTGTGCGTCTCCATTGATCTGGAATCCTGGCCTGCGATGGTGGCTCTGGTAGCAGATTTTCCACAGATTTCGATATCGGTTGGTGTACATCCCAATGATAAAGAGCGTCGTGAACCCTCTGCGGAAGAACTGCTGGAGTTATCCCATACCCATAAGGTTGTTGCAATCGGCGAGACAGGTCTCGACTATTTTCATGGAGCGGGTGACCTCGCTTGGCAACGCGAACGATTTCGCCAACATATTCATGCTGCAAAAGCTGCCGAAAAACCACTGATTATCCATACCAGGGATGCCAAGGCAGATACCCTCCGCATCATGCAAGAGGAGGGGGCCGATGAGATAGGCGGTGTGATGCACTGCTTTACAGAAGATTGGCCGATGGCAGAGCAGGCCCTGGAGATGGGCTTCTATGTGTCGTTTTCCGGCATTATAACATTCAAGAATGCCGCGGAGTTACGGGAAGTGGTAAAGCGGGTGCCAATGGATCGGTTGCTGATAGAGACCGACTCTCCCTATTTGACACCGGTACCTCACCGAGGTAAACCCAATCAACCCATGTATGTACAACATGTTGCGGAATGTATGGCACAGCTGAAAGACCAAGCGCTCGAAGCCATAGCAGATCAGACAACTACCAATTTCTACCAGTGCTTTCCACTGGCTAAAAAATGAACGTAATTAAGGTCGACGGCAAATTATGAAAAAAATAGTGTTAATGCTGTTATTCAGCTGTTTCTCTTCTGTTCTACTAGGACAACAACAGATATCGATGCCTGTTTCGGTTGATCGCGCCCCACAGACAAGTGGTGGTCGTTTTTATCTACAGCAACAGGGAGGAACAGTTGGCTTACAGGGAAATGTAATATCAGAAACACACGACACGTCACAATCTCAGGATGTCATGATTTCGACAAACGGTGGCGTTGAAGTCACTAGCAGTGATGGTGAATTTTCATTTCAATTTGGCGGTAGGGTTCTCATTGATGCAGCTGTCTATAGTGAGGACAAAAACACCCTGGGTAACGGCTCAGAGCTGCGTGATATCCGATTGGATATAGAAGGGCGGTTTTATGCTGATTTTATCTATGAATTGAGTATCGATTTTTCTGATGGAGAAGCGGATATCAAGGATGCCTGGCTTGCTTACGATGCCAACTATCCATGGCGTTACACCATCGGCCATTTTAAGGAGCCCTTCAGCCTGGAGGAGATGACCGGTAAAAAGTATCTGACCTTCATGGAACGAGCATTACCCAATGCCATGGTGCCTGGGCGGAGTCTGGGGTTTGGTATGAGCTGGGTAGGCGGGCAGACCACCTTCACTGCAGGATTATTCGGTGATGATTATAATGATGATGCGGATGATGCGGATGATGCGGATGATGAAGGTGATGAAGGGTGGGGAGCTACAGGTCGTTTGACTTATGCACCCTTGGCCGATGAGCGATCGGCGTTACACCTGGGATTGGCCGCAAGCTATAGAAAATTAGATGATGAGCAGGAATTTCGTTTTGATTCACGTCCTGAATCCCATCTAACCGATATCCGTTATCTGGATACCGGAAAACTAAACATGAGCGATTCCTTAACCCTGTTTGGTTTAGAAGGGGCGTGGGTATCGGGGTCACTTTCATTCCAAGGTGAATGGATCCAGGCAATTTTAAAGCGTGACGAGCATGATAATCCAAGATTCAGTGGTTGGTACCTTCTGGGGAGTTGGTTTTTGACGGGTGAGAGCCGCCAATATAAACAGAGATCGGGCCGATTTGGGCGCGTTAGACCGCTCAATGACTATGGTGCTGTTGAGTTGGCAGCTCGTTACAGCACAATGGATCTTAATGATGCTGGGATTGAGGGTGGAACGAGTGACAATATCACCTTAGGCGTCAATTGGTATCTCAATCCTCAAATTCGATTAATGGCGAACTGCATAATTGTGGAGAACGATATTTTTGCTGATGCAGATGGCGATGTGATGGGTGAGGATGAGCCGGCTTTAATTCAGTTTAGGGCTCAGGCAGATTTCTGAATGAGGAGTGGGTTATTGAGCAAAGGGATGCTCCTGCTGCTTATTCTTGGGTGCTCTTTAGCGGCATTGCAAGCCCATGCAAGTTCAAATGATCCCCAAACCCTTGTGATAGGGAAAATCAGCCATAATCCGAGAAAACACTATCAATACCTTAAGCCTATGGTGAAGTATGCAGTCGAGAGAATGCAGGATTTAGGTATTAGAAAGGGTAAGATCCTGATGGCCAGGAGTAAGGAGCAGCTGGCCGATATGGTACGTAGAGGTGAAGTGGATTGGGTGACCGAAACACCCATTGCCGCCGCATATTTACGCGAAAAAAGTGGCGCTGAAATATTGCTGCGTAAATGGAAAAAGGGTGTTCCTGAGTACCATTCCGTTTTTTTCTCATTAAAACAGTCAAACATTAATAAGTTGGAGGATCTCAGAGGAAAGGTTATCGCACTTGAGGATCCTGCCTCTACATCAGCCTTTTACCTACCCGTCAATGCCATGTTAGAAAAGGGATTGAGGTTAATTAAACTGAGAAGTGTCAGAGAAAAACCACCAGCCGATAGGGTCGGTTTTGTTTTTGCGAGGGAAGAGATCAATATTGCAACTCTGGTAGATAAGGGTCTTGCTGACGCAGGCGCTTTTAGTAACCTGGATTGGGGCAAGGAGGACCATCTCCCCTCAAAATATCGTAATAATATTTCTATCTTTAAGCGTACTCCCCCAATAATACGTGCAGTTGAAATGGTGCGCCAAGATATTGATCCAGCCATTCGTGAGCGTCTTGAGAAAATTCTATTACACGCTGGCAATGACCCACATGCGGTATCTGTCTTACATGCCTATCAGCAAACAAAAAAATTCGACAAACTAAGCAGAGATCAAATAGATTCGATATATAACCTGCGCCATATAATGGACGTAGTTGATCAAGCGCTTTAGCCTGGCATGACTAAGAATCTACAGTTTCGTTATACAGTTGCCATCGGAGGCGGCATTGTATTTGTGGCTGTTATTCTCGCGGCAATGTTTTTCTTTCAATCACGTGATCTCTTTACGACCATCAAGAACACCAGTACTAGCACCATGAGTGAAGCACTGCATGGTGAAGCAACCAAGCGTCTTCGAACCTTAAGCACGATTTTCAGCCAGGATCTGGCTAATCCGCTTTATGATTATGATATGCTGGCCATTTTGCAATTGTTGCAGAGCATTGCCCAACTGGATGATATACACCATGTCATGGTGATCGATCCTGAAGGTGTGATTATTCATGATGGGACAGAGGTGTTGGGTGAATACGGTACAGATCTTGAAAATCCAGAGATCCTTGGCTGGATATCAAAGGAAAACACGTCTCTGATACTGGAGTCACAGAGTGCCATGGAGATTATCTCTCCCATATTTATTGCTGATGAGCTATTGGGATGGGTGAGAGTGGGTCTATCCAGAAGGGATCAGTTGATCGATACGGTGAAAATGACAGATCGCTTGACCAATCTGATATCGGAGTTTGAACAGCAGGGACGATATCTAACTATTCTCGTTACCCTTTTTTTACTTATTCTCGGTTTGTTGTTGGCCGCTTTAATATCCAGACGGCTGGTGTCTCCTATCCGTCAGTTATCAGAGTATGTGATTCGTGTTGGTCAGGGAGATTACGGTATCGAGTTGCCAAAAACCCGGCAAGACGAACTCGGACAATTGATCCATGCCTTCAATCGTATGAGCAGAGATCTTTCCAGTACGACAGTGTCGCGTCAATACTTGAATGATATTCTCAATAACATGCGGGATGCATTGATTGTCATCTCCGAGCAGGGAGAGATCCTGATGGTTAACGCGGCAGCTTCAGAGATGTTGGGCTACGCCAGGGATAAGTTGGAAAATATATCTTATCTTGAATTGATTGATAGTAGGGATGGCGGCCGTGTAAAAAAATGGCTAACGCTGGTCATGGAAGAAGAGGCAGACAGTATGGATGCTAGATATTTAACATCTGATGGCCAACAGATACTTGTCTCACTATCAGGTGCCTATCTAAAAATCAAGGGCATGCCTAAACAGATCATATGTGTTGCAGAGGATGTCAGTGAACGTCGAAGAAATGAAGAACATATTCGATATCTTGCACAATATGACGACCTTACCAATTTACCGAATCGACAGCTATTTCGCGACCGTCTTAAACATGCAATGGAACAAGCTGAGCGAGGTGAGTACCTGATCGCATTAATGTTTATCGATCTTGACCAGTTTAAGAAGGTTAACGATAGTCTTGGGCATCTGGCAGGTGATCGTCTACTGAAAGAGGCAGCCTTGAGGCTTAAAAAGATGCTTCGCCTAGGTGATACTGTTGCACGATTGGGTGGCGATGAATTCACTGTAATCGCGGAGCAGATTAAGTCGATTCACGATGGTATTTATATTGCGAAAACCATTATTGAGACTATTAAAGAACCATTCGAGATAGAGGGGAGAAAGCTCTATATCGGCTGTAGTATCGGAATAGTTTTCTATCCATTTGCTAAAGATGATCTTGGTAGTTTGGTGCAAAAGGCGGATATGGCCATGTATCAGGCAAAAAGAAGCGGTCGTGGTCAATATTGTGTCTATAGTCATCATTTAGGTGCAAATGAAGATGGAGTTTTACAGCTTGAAAATGAGTTGGTTGAGGCACTGAATTCAAAAAGTTTTCACCTGCTCTATCAACCGGTAGTTGATATTACATCGGGCATTCCGACCTCAATGGAAGCATTGTTACGTTGGGATAATCCCCGTCGTGGTACATTGGAACCTTCAGAATTCCTCCCATTTCTGGAAAACTCTGGCCTGATCATTGAATTGGGGGATTGGATACTGGAGAAGGCTTGTCTGGACATGCTCTCCAATGACCATTCAACCGATCAACCATTGCGTTTGAATGTCAATGTTTCCATTCATCAATTCAATCAAGGTGATTTTTCCAGTCGAGTAGAATCTATCTTGACGAAAACAGGTTTCGATCCTTGTCGACTTGAATTGGAAATTACTGAGAGCAGTCTAGTTGACGATATTGAATTGAGTAGAAATGTTGTGCGAAGCCTGAAAAAACTGGGCGTTCGCATTGCTGTAGATGATTTCGGCACTGGTTATTCCACATTTACCTATCTCCGGGATTTTGATATTGATAGTCTCAAACTGGACTATAGCTTTATCAAGGACCTTCCTGCTGATAGCTATGCCATTGGTATATGCACGGCGCTGATTGCAATGGCCAGAGTCATGAATCTGAATGTAGTCGCGGAAGGTGTTGAACGAATGGAACAGCTGCAGTGGCTTAAGCAGGCGGGTGTTCAAGAATATCAGGGATATTACTTCAGCGGGCCGACTTCTTTAGATGGTTTTTAATGCACGATACCATTAATGAATATCTTCAATAATCATGGTGTGGCCCTGCCGCACTCTACATGACTGGTTAGGGCGTTACCATAAACAGCAATACTGGCTATTCCGGCGTTTGCAGGAATCCAGTGAGTCGTTGAATTCCCTGGATCCCAGCCTTAGCCAGGTTAACAGTTAGGATACTAGAGTAAACTGTCTCTCTCGAATTGCGTCAATGTCCGACATACATCGCATCAAACCTCCCCTCATATTGTTGCAGGATTTTACTGCGACGTAGTTTAAGGGTTGGTGTCATCAGTCCGTTCTCTACGTTCCATGGTTCCGGGATGACAGCCATTCGGATGATCTTCGCATAACCGGGAAAGTTATCGAGATGGTTATTCATGCGTCTCAGCAATTCCTGCTCCTGTTGCTCACTGAGGTTGGCGGGATCTAAACCCAGTGTCTGGGCATTCTCTGGATTTAGGACGACCATAGCGCATAAGTAGGGTTTACCCTCACCAACAATCAGTACCTGTTCAAAGAGGGCATCCATAGCGATACACATCTCCATGTCAGCTGGCGGTACCTTTTCACCATTGGCCATTACAATGATCTCTTTTAAACGTCCGGTTATAAAGATAAAGCCATCTTCGATCTTTGCCTTGTCTCCGGTATGGAACCAGCCCTCTTCATCGATAACATCAGTGGTGGCATGGCGGTTGTTCCAGTAACCCATCATGACATTGGGAGCTCGACATAGCAGTTCATCGTACTCACTGATTTTGACTTCTATACCAGGAAAGGGGGTGCCGACACTGGCCGGAATATTCTTTTCATGGGTATTGGCGGATATGATCGGGCTGGTCTCAGTTAGGCCAAAGCCTTGCAGAATTGGAACCCCTAGACCAATAAAGACCTTGGCTATATCCGGAGAGAGTGGCGCGCCACCTGAGACAGCAATACGTAGCCGTCCACCCAGTTTGTCCTGAATCTTACTGGCAACAATTTTTTCCAGCAGGGGCCATAGAATAAATTTAGGTGACCAGGGGACACGTCGATGTTGATACTCAAAATGTTGCCAGCCGGTCTCTACAGCCAGATTGAAAATGGTGCGGGCGATGGCGGAGTCACTCTCCAGTTTTTCCTGTATCTTGGAAAATACCCGTTCAAAGATACGGGGTACGGAGACTAGAATGGTAGGCTTGATAATCTGAAGATCTTCACCTAGCTGCGGGATTGAGCGTGCATAGGCGGTGGTGGCCCCGGAAACCATCGCCAGGTAGTAACCAACCGTTCGCTCCAGAGTATGCGACAAGGGCAGGAAGGAGAGAAACGTGTCTGTAGGGTAGATGTGGATGACTTCGACACCACTATCTAAGTCCCACAGTATGTTTCGGTGACTCAACATGACACCTTTCGAGCGGCCTGTAGTGCCAGAGGTATAGACGATAGTGGCCAGGCTCTCACTTGGAATATCCAGTACTTGTAAAGCATGGCTGCTTTGATCAGGCAGCCAGTCTTCGAGGGTTACCAAGCGGGGCTGAAGTCCCATAGGATCGACCCGTTGCATGGTGACGATACGGTTCAGACCGGCAAGCTGGTTACGGATCTGCTGGAGCTCCTGCCACTGTTCATCATTTTCAAGGAGTAACAGACGCACCCCGGCATCCTGCATGATGTAACCAATGTTCTCTGGGCGATCATTGGTGTAGAGGGGGACTGTGACCAGGCCCAATCCTTGTGCTGCCAGGTCGAATATGACCCATTCACGGCAATTCCGCAGTATTAAAGCTACCCGGTCCCCTGGTCGAAGGTCTTCATTGCGGAATGCGGCTTGCCAGCGTGACACCAGTTGCTCCATTTCCAACCAACTGGTTTTCTCCCAAGTGTCATTCTCTTCCTGGTACTGGATGTACGCGATTGCATCAGGTGTACGTTTAACGCGTTCCTGGAAGACGCCCGCAATCGTGTCGGCATGCTTTAGACGTATCAAATCTGTATTCGGTTTGTTCATGCTGTTTTCATTGTTTTCATTTTCTGGATTATCGGTGGTTTCGACTGGCTCATTTTGGTGAGCGCCATTAAAGAGTAACATTACACACCCCCCTAACTTAGCCCCTCCTGTATCGGGATGGAACTGTTTGACGTTCATGCAGGACCCAGCTTGTTGAGTTCGGAGACCCTTACAGTCTCTCTCTGTTTACCAGCTGTAGCATTGCTCAATCTATCAAAGGCATTGACCTGGATAACCTGATTACGTAAACGTTCGGCCTCATCCAGAGCTACTCTGTCACTATCACTCAAGATGCCGAGTGTAACTGCCTCCTTGATCAAGTTCCGCAATACCCCGTGATTTGAGTTGGCCGGCTCGTTTGGCACGACGTAGTGTTTTTTCATGGGGAGCAGCGGCCGTGACAGCAAATAGGGCCTGTTCCAGCTGACCAACACGCTGCTTTTGATCCTCTGTCGTGTAAGATGCCCTGGGTAAAGTCGCTCTCGAACCTCATTGGGACTCAACAGGAGACGTGCAACCTGATGATCGAGATGGTCTGTGGGCTTGTGGAAAGGGAGTCCGGTCGGAAAAATCACTACCCGCAGTAACCAGGCTAGAGGGCGAAACGGCATATTGCGTAACAAGCCGCGTAAAGCATGTTGGATACGATAGAGTGAATCGTCCAGAGCCCATTGCATCAATGGAAGATCATCCTTCCGCTCGCCCTCTTCGATGTAGTGTTTGAGGCTGGCGCTGGCGATATAGAGGTTACTCAGTATGTCCCCCAGCCTGGCCGATAGACGCTCTTTTCGTTTGAGTGAGCCACCCAGGGTCATAAGGGCAATATCGGCGGTCAGGGCAAACCCTGCAGACATCCAGTTGAGACGCTGAAAATAGCGACTTAAAGGTCCACGCTTTGGGCTTTCAGAGAGCCGGCCATGAGTAATACCCAGCCAGCATGTACGCGCAAAATTCGTCACCACGAAGCCGATGTGATTAAACAGGGCTTCATCGAACTGAACCAGTGAGGCTTGCGGATCCGGGTTCTCTGCGGCCTCGAACTCTTTCAGAACATAGGGATGGGACCGAATCGCTCCCTGACCGAAGATGATCATACTCCGGGTCAGGATATTTGCACCTTCAACCGTGATGGCGATGGGAATGGCCTGGTAAGCTCTGCCAATCAGGTTATCAGGCCCAAGACAGATACCACTACCACCCTGAACATCCATGGCGTCATTGATAGAAAGGCGGTAACGTTCGGTGAGGTGGTACTTGATGATGGCGGAGATAACCGATGGCGATTCACCGCTGTCGAGGGCGCTGAGGGTCAGTTTTCGTGCAGCATCCATCTGATAGGTCAGGCCGCCAATTCTTGCAAGGGCCTCTTCTACACCTTCGAAGTGCCCGATGGGCTGGCCGAATTGGCTGCGAACCGCGGCATAGGCACCCGTATAACGGCTAGCCTGCTTTCCTGCTCCCGTAGAGAGTGCTGGCAATGAGATACCTCGCCCCTCAGTGAGGGACTCGACTAGCATTTGCCAACCTTTACCCACGCCCTCGAGGCCTCCCATCACCCACTCGATCGGGATAAAGACATCTCTTCCTGTGATCGGGCCGTTTTGAAATGGGATATCGAGTGGCATGTGTCGATCCCCGATCTCTATACCAGGGGTAACACGGGGAATGAGGGCGACAGTGATTCCAGGCTGAGGGTCCTCGCCCAGTAGGCCCTGGGGGTCTTCCAGCTTGAAGGCCAGACCGATCAGGGTCGCCACCGGAGCCAGGGTGATATAGCGTTTCTCCCAGTTGAGCCGGATACCCAGCACCTGTTTTCCCTGATGTTGGCCATGAGTGACGACACCTAGATCCGGCATAGCACCGGCGTCACTACCAGCCTGTGGGCTGGTGAGGGCAAAGCAGGGGACCTCTTCCCCGCTCGCCAGTTTTTTAAGGTATTGCTCTTTTTGTGCCTCAGTGCCGTAATGAAGCAGCAGTTTTGCCGGCCCAAGAGAGTTGGGTACCATCACCGTGACAGCGGCAGTGATACTCCGACTGGCGATCTTCATCACCACCTGTGAGTGAGCGTAAGCGGAAAAACCGAGCCCCCCATAGGATTCCGGAATAATCATGCCAAACAATCCGGACTGTTTGATGAAGTCCCAGATATCAGCTGGAAGATCCTTTTGTTGATGGGTGATATGCCAATCATCAAGCCTTTCGCAGAGGTGCTGTACCGGACCATCAAGGAATGCCTGCTCGCGTTCTGTCAAGTGGCATTGCGGTTGACGCAGCAGTTGTCTCCAGTTGGGCTGCCCGGAAAAGAGTTCACCGTCCCACCAGACGTTTCCCGCATTCAGTGCCTCTTTCTCTGTTGTCGACATCGATGGCATCACTTTCTGAAAAGCGTTTAACAAGGGTTGTGTGATCCATTGCCGACGCTGTTCAGGCATCAGGTAGAAGAAGAGAGTAATGGCAAAAAGCCCCCACAATGGGATGGTCCAGGCTGGGGTTAGAAGGTTAGCCAGTTGCAAACTGATGAGTAATACCGGTGGCAACACTATCCAAACGATGGCCCGTGCAGATCCATAAGCCAGTCCCCACAAGGTCACCATGAGCAACAAGAGTCCAAGTAGCGTCATTGGTCTGCCTCCCGCAGGGTGTTTTGTACCGGTTGTTGGGTCTTCTCATCCTGATCATCAGGTTGTTGTGCTTTTTCCTTTTTCGGTTTCATGCCGAACAGCGTCCGGTCATCGAGGCAGGGTATGACGTCACCTTTTGTTGCAGCAACGAAAGCCCGTTCGTCATCATTGTAGAGGATGGTCTCGTCACACCAGGGTAGTCGACGGTAGACACCCAGATCATCCAGTCCCAGGAAGGGATACTTGATGATGTCGAAATAGGGTGAGTAGTCGAAATCCTTTGGTGTGAAGAGGCGTGGATTGCGTTTAAAGAAGCGCAGACTGCCGTCTTCATCACGATCGATGAATGGCAATATGGGAAAGTTGACACTATTGAATGCGGATGCCAATAGTGAGGAGCAGACTGCTCGTGTCGGTGACCCGGCATTGTGTTCAAACAGACTCGAGCGCCAACGCCTGGGGAGTATGGTCCAGGGAAAGAAGAACCGGGCGAGATCAAGCAGGTGGCGTAGATCATAGTCAAACCCGATATGTTGAATGGCATGCGCCACCACCTTGTGGGCATCGACGGGCTCCAGGCCGGTGGGTCGGCAGATACGCAGATGGTCCTTACGGTATTTGGAGACTGGAGCGATGATGGTACCTTCACCCAGCAAAGCTTCAACCATCAATTGTTCACCGAGATCGCCCTGATAGGCCAGGCGCACCCGTTGTTGAAGTTGTGGGTCGCGAATATCGTAAATACGCCCAATAAAGAGTGCTGAATGAGTCCAGGTACTTTGAGTAATGGTCTTGATGACATCACTGACCCGGCTACGGCCCTCCACCAACAGGACATCGCCCGGCCGGAGTTCGTAGCTAAGTCGATTGAAATCACACAGAGGAGAGGTAGAGGGCGGACCCTCTTTGGTCAACCAATTGGTGATCCACTGCATGATTTTCCGGCCGATCCTACGCATCCGTATAACCCAGTAAAATAGTGTGTATTCTAGCCAGTATAGACCGTATTTATAGTGGGTGAGTTTCAAATAGCGTAGTGGTATAGCTTGGAGTGGGGTGTTTTGAGACAGCAGGATGTTGCAATTAAAGCAAATAGCCGTAGTGGGAGAACTGTAGGCTGGAAGTTATATGGAAGTACAATAAAAGCTTATATGAATCAATATATTTATTATATTATCAATGATATATGTGGATTAAACGATGTTATTTATTGTATTATCCATTTCAAAGATAAAAATCTTATCAGCTAAGAATCAGAAGAGATGGGCCGAGTCTGATGGATTAGTCCGGAAGTGACATTTTGCGATTCCGGATCCCACCACTCCACCAGATGCGACAGGCACCTTCATCCGAAACCATGCAGGGACCGATAGGTGATCTCGGGGTGCATGCTTCACCATAGAGTCGGCACTGATTTGGGTATTTTCGACCGAGAACCACCTCTGAGCAGTCACACCCTGGAGGCATCATGCCGGCCCGCATGCGTTCGGGGACGTCATAGTCCGGAAATCGTTTTCGTGCATCCGAATGGACATAGTCCCTATTTAAGGCGTATCCCGAATTGGGGATGATGCCAATTCCACGCCAGTTGGCATCGACTACATTCAATGCTTGATTCAGATGTGCTCTGGCACTGGGATTTCCACCTGGCCTGACCAGTTCCGGGTAACAGTTATCAAGGAATAGTCGATTATCCAGATATTGTCTGATGACAGAGTAGGTGGCGGCCAACAGGCTCTCTGTCGTGAAACCAGCCACTGCTGCCGGGATATGGTGTTGCTCTACAATAAACGACCACTCTTCAGGCCCCATCACAGTTGCGACATGACCAGGGGCAACCAGGGCGTTGAATCCCGGTGCCTCGCCACTCAACAATAGTGAGACTGCCGGCCAAGTCAAACGACCTGATAGCAGGATAGAGAGGTTCTCAGGAATGCCCTCAACAAGTAATGATGCAACGGGTGCTATGGTTGTTTCGAATCCGGCCGCAAAAAAAACCACTTCTCTATGCGGCGATGCCTGAGCAATCTGTAGTGCTTCGAGCGGTGAGGCGATTGGCAGGATATCCGCTCCAGCAGCATGGGCCTGATGGAGTGACCGGGGGCTCCCCTTTGGCAACATTCACAGGTACCCGCAGCATGTCACCAAATGCCACCAGTGTGATCGGCTCATGTAAGGCTAGTTGTATTGCCTGGTAAACATCCTCTTCAGGACAGACACAAACCGGGCAGCCGGGACCGGGGATGAGTTCAATCTGAGCTGGCAAGGCACCGCGCAGACCGGCCTGGGTGATGGAGCGCTCATGCCCACCACAGACGTTCATTACTTTTACTGGCCTGTCCAGTTGCAACCCATGTAACTCTTGCAGCCATGTTTTCGCGCTGATTGACATTATTAACCCGGTACCTTAGTAAACCCGGCAAACGAATATATTACGATACCAGCGACATGTTTATGGGAAGACACCAGGATTATCGTGTGTCATGAGCATGCATATGAATCCCTTCAGTTTGCAATTTTGGGTTAGTAGTTTCGCCTTTGGCACGTCTTTCTGCCTGTTTTTGAACCTGTTCATCAAGCCAGGTTAACCAAGTTTCAAAACCTTCACCGTTTTTTGCCGAAATCAGCGTGACAGGCGCTTCCACAGCAAGGTGACGTACTGCCTGCTCAGCCTTTTCCGTATTGAAATCATCCAACACCGCCAGTAGATCCGATTTAGTGATCAGCACATGATCTGCTGCACGGAAGATGACAGGGTATTTTGCAGGTTTGTCATCACCTTCTGTGACAGACAGGAGAGTGATATTGAGATGCTGGCCCAGGTCGAAGCTGGCGGGACAGACCAGATTGCCGACATTCTCGATAAACAAGATATCCAATTCATCCAGATTCATCTGATGCAATGCATGATGAATCAGGTGGGCATCAAGATGGCAAGCTGTACCGGTAGTGATCTGTACCGCCTCTACCCCTTTTTGACGTATGCGTTGTGCATCATTTTCTGTTTCTAGATCACCTTCAATGACACCCATTCGGTAACGCTTCTTAATCGTGTCTAAGGTTGTTTCGAGTAACCGGGTTTTACCACTTCCGGGAGAGGACATCAGATTGATAGCAAGCAGTTGATGACGGTCGAAGTGCTCGCGATTATGAGCAGCCTGATGATCGTTTGCACTAAGCAGGCTTTGCAGGACTTCCACGGCCACACTGCCATCATCTGTATGAGCGTGCTTCCCACCCTCTTCAATCAGATGCCGGTTTCCATCGGTGATATTACAACCGCATGTATCACACATGTAAGATTACTCCTTCTGTCAAGCTAGTGTAGTTGTTAATCTTTACCCGTTCCTTCTTCCTCAGGTTCACGTGTCAGCTCAACACGGGCAAGCAGGAGTTCGTCTCCACTGATGAGCTGTGTTCGAAAGTCGCCGCATTCACAACAGATAAGCCTATTCGTCTCTGCATCACATTCGGCTCCGCATTGCTGACAGCGAACACGGATCGATTGCAGCTCCGTCTCTAATTCGGCATTAGCTGCCACGCTACCTGCACGGGCAATGGTGAATGCTTGTTGAAGCAACTCAGGCACCACACCAGAGAGAGGACCGATGCGTATTAAGATGCGGGTCACTTGCGAAGCATGCTCTCGTTGTGCAATCTCCTCGACTTGTGTCAGCATGGCCTGACAGATCGAGAGTTCATGCATCGGGCGGGGTATCCATCTTCGCTAACATTTCGTCATAGATCTCCCAGGCTGAGCGTGCCTCCTGGGGGGTGACCTTCTGAATCGCATAACCGACATGAACGACGATAAAATCGTCAGGCTTTAACGCTTCATGCTGCAGCATGAAGAGACTCACTTCCCGCTGAATGCTTTTTGCTTCACAGTGAGCAGTAAAGCCGTTAATTTTTTTAATCTGCATGGGTATGCCCAGACACATGGTATAACCTTTATCCTTAGCTTATAGGGTTCAAAGGAGAGGGGTTTGACTCTTCCCTTTGGTCAGTACCCCGAAAACGTGTTTTTCGGGTACTGACCTGAATAGTTTCATTCTCGCAAGGAGTACGCTTTTGTCAATCGAATCTGTGTTAATCCTGGGTATTGGTAATACCCTGTTAAGCGACGAGGGTATAGGTGTTCAGCTGGTTAATCGTATGCAGCAGCAGGTCGGCAAGATTGCGGGCGTTGAGTATCTGGATGGGGGAACGCTCAGTTTTACTCTTGCTGAACCGATCGCCAGAGCTGACGGATTGATTGTAGCGGATGCAGCACGTATGGGAGAGAAACCAGGCACATTGCAGGTCTTCCACAATCAGCAGATGGATAGTTACCTGAAAGGCAACCGTGCCAGTGTCCATGATGTGAGCCTGGGCGACTTGATTGATATTGCTCGCCTATCCGACACCCTGCCGGATCAATGCTGCCTGGTAGGTATAGAACCGGAGAATTTGGATTGGGGCGAAACATTGAGTGAAGCCGTTGAACCAGCAATAGAGGCAGGGATATCTGAAATTGTCTCAATACTGAAAACATGGGGTGTCTTGTCTGACTGAAGCAATTAACATTTTGGTGAACAAAAAGTATTAGAAACAGAATTTCAAACCCTAATTATGATCCAGATCAGCACCACTATCAGTATTTAGTGATATTCTTTTTTATAAGCCCTAATAATCAGTGTTCGTGATGCAAAAGCTGCGAGACATCGTTGTACGGGTCGAGGAGAGGGATGATCCTGACCCAGTCATCAATCATTCTAATGCACTGCCTATTATGCATGAGGTATTGCATGCGCTAAAGCGTCTCCACGAGAAGGGAGAAACAACCTCGATCGATCTGCGATCCATCCCATTCGGTCCTGGAGATGAGGAAGCGCTGTTACGACAGCTCGGCTGTGGTGAGGTCAGCATTGAACTTCAGTCCTTGGGAAAGAGCACTATCTGCGAGACTCTCTATCCCGGTGTCTGGTTGATTGATCATTACAATGCTGAAGGTGAACGCATTGCCTTGAACATCGAGATCAATCGGGTGCCCGAGATCGTCCAGTCTCAACCTGAGGATATCTCAGATGCAATCATCAGGCTTAACGGACAACTAAACCCAGAGAATTTCGCGTGTTAAGTCCTTTGCGGGAGGAGTAGTGATGGCTGAAGAACTCAAACGTATCGGTAAAACTCTCGGAGAGAGTTTGCGTGAAAGGGGTGTCTCAAGGCGGGGATTCCTGAAATTCTGCAGCGCCACGGCCTCTATGATGGCACTGCCCCCCGCGATGGTGCCTGCTATTGCCGCATCGCTTGAGAAGGCAAAGCGACCCTCGGTTATCTGGCTCTCATTTCAGGAGTGTACCGGCTGTACCGAATCCCTTACACGCAGCCATTCGCCCAGTGTCGAAAACCTTATCTTCGACCATATTTCACTCGACTATCATCATACCTTGCAAGTCGCCTCTGGTGCTGCTGCAGAAGCAGCTCGTGAAGCGGCAATGCATGAGAATGAAGGTAAGTACATTGTTGTGGTAGACGGCTCCATCCCACTGGGCAATCCGGGCTATTCTGCAATAGCCGGTATCAGTAATCTGCAGATGTTGGAAGAGACGGTTGCCGGTGCGGCAGCGGTGGTTGCGGTAGGTACCTGTGCGGCATTTGGTGGCCTTCCTCAGGCCAGTCCCAATCCAACCGGTGCAGTCTCGGTTTCAGATATCGTTAAGGACAAACCGGTTGTCAATGTCCGCCTATCCCAACAGTCATCACCGGTGTACTGGCCCACTTTTTAACCTTCGGTTCACTCCCTGAGTTGGATAGTCTTGGTAGGCCGATGGTCTTCTTCGGTAAGAGTATTCATGACCGATGCTACCGTCGTCCATTTTATGACAAGGGACTGTTTGCTGAAACCTTCGACGATGAAGGCGCACGTAAGGGATGGTGTCTCTACCGGCTGGGCTGCAAGGGGCCAATGACCTATAACGCATGCGCCACCACAAAATGGAATCAAGGCACCAGCTGGCCTGTTGAGTCGGGTCATGGCTGTTTAGGCTGTTCTGAGCCCAATTTTTGGGATGCCGGCGGCTTCTATAATGCACTCTCAATACCTGACAGCGATATCACCCGACAAGCAGCCTATGTCTTAGGTGCCGGTGTAGCCCTTGGTGCGGCGGCCGGTGCAATCAATCGCAACAAACAGTCCAAGGCTGCTTCAGCGCATGAGACCGTAACTATAGACGACTTGGATAAGAAATCATGAGTACACCAATGGACTTTCTTTTGTGGGTGAGGGGACCAGGCTTTGATATCGCATTGGTCATCTTTTTGATTGGCATTTTAATCCGCCTGCTTGAGGTTCTGATACTGGGGCGTAAACCCGACTACTCGGAGCCTAGAGGTGCGGAACTGGGTGCGGGACTGCGGACCGTATTGATCCGAACCCTGCCAGAGCAAGGTTCGTTCAAGCGTTCACCATTCACTGTTGTGGGTGGCTATGTTTGGCATATCGGCTTCTTCATCACCCTGTTTCTGTTTGTACCGCATATTGAATTGATCAATGCCATGATTGGTCTTAGTTGGCCCGGTATAGCCAGTAACCTGATCGATGCGGTAGCCGCCGTAACGATTGTCACCCTGTTGGCGATGCTTTTTAGTCGCTTGAGTCATCCGGTAAAGCGGTTTCTCAGCGGGCCTGAAGATTACCTCACATGGTTAGTGACGTTTCTGCCGATGTTGACCGGTTATCTGGCCTATCATCGAATGATCGATCCCTATCCACTGGTATTGGGGTTGCATATCCTCAGCGAGGAATTGTTGATGGTGGTATTTCCTTTTACCAAACTGATGCATGCCTTCACCTTTATTTTTGCTCGCTGGTATAACGGCGCCATGGCAGGTCGCAGAGGAGTTCAGTCATGAGCGAGGCAACAATTGAAAGAGGCCTGAATCTCTTTCGTGAGCAGATGAATGCACCGATTGCATCCTTCTTCTCAAGTTGTGTGAACTGTGGCATGTGTGCTGAAGCTTGTCTCTTCTATACCGAGACTGGCGATCCAAAGTACACACCCATCAATAAGCTGGAGCCATTCCGTCGTGTCTGGGAGCAAGAGTATACCCTTTGGGGTAAATTGAAATCACTGCTTGGGATGAGTAAACCAGTCACCGATGAACTGCTCGAAGAGTGGGAACCGTTGATCTACGATGCATGTACCTTGTGTGGGCGATGCTCCATGGTCTGTCCTGTAGGTAACGATATCAGCTATATGATTCGGCACGCCAGAGAGGGATTCGTTGCAGCAGGTTATGCACCGGAGGGTATCAAAGGTGCAAGTCGCAGAGCTATCACCATTGGTAGTCCCATGGGTGTTAAATATCCCGCATTAGCAGCACAAATCAAGCACATTGAGGCCGACACCGGATTGACGATTCCTGTCGATGTCGAGGGCGTCGACTACATGGCGCTGCTCTCTTCCATGGAGATCATGAACTTTCCAGAATATATGGAAGCCTTGGCCCGTATCTTTAAACAGGCAGGTGTGACCTGGACAATCAGCTCCGAAGCATTTGAAGCTACCAATTCCGGTATACAGATCGGGTCGTCAGATATCGCGAGAGAACTTGTCAACCGGGTCGTGGTCGCTGCTGATAAATTGAAAGTGAAGTATGTCATCAGTCCTGAGTGTGGACATGCCTATACCGCGATCCGTTGGGAAGGACCCAATCTCATTGGTCGACCCTATAACTTTAAAGTTGTTCATATCCTGGAGCTGCTGGATGAGTTGCGTGCCAGTGGTCGCTTAAAGACAGAGGGTATGGAAGATGACCGTCTGACCTTTCATGATCCTTGTCAGATCGTGCGTAAGGGTGGCGTGTTGGAGCCACCTAGCAATCTGCTCAATATGGTAGCCAGCAACTTTGTCGATATGCAGGATCCCAGAGAGATGAACTGCTGCTGTGGCGGTGGCGGAGGTGTCTCAGCGCCAATGAGCGAGCCGAATCGTTACGTCTCAAGGTATTTAAACGCAAGAAATCCCAATTAGACGACCTGAATGTAGACACCCTGGTCACTGCCTGCGCAAATTGCAGATTGATCATTGAAGAGGGTCTTGAAGAGTACCGCATGGAGATTCCCGTAGTGGGATTGACGGAGATGATTGCGGAACATCTGGTTGATGAGAAAAATGAGTAGCCCCACTGAGTACGGCTTTATCGTACCGTTAGGAGACGAGAGAAAATGAGTGACAGAATCGTCGTTGATCCCATCACAAGAATCGAAGGCCACCTGCGCATCGAAGCCCAGATGGAAGGTGATCAGATAGCCAGTGCCTATTCATCCGGCACCATGGTTCGTGGTATCGAAATCATACTCAAAGGCAGAGATCCTCGTGATGCCTGGGCCTTCGCCCAACGTATCTGTGGTGTCTGCACTTTAGTACATGGTATCGCATCGGTACGTTCAGTGGAGGATGCCCTCAACTATCCGATTCCTGCAAATGCCCAGTTGATCCGTAATTTAATGATCGGCGCCCAGTATATCCACGATCATGTGATGCATTTCTATCATCTACACGCACTTGATTGGGTGGATGTGGTGTCAGCGCTCTCTGCAGATCCAGGACAGACTGCAGCGCTTGCACAATCTATCAGCAACTGGCCAAAGACCTCTCCCTGTTATTTTTCGGATATAAAAAGGAAACTGAAAGGTTTTGTTGAGGCGGGACAGTTGGGAATATTTGCCAAGGCCTATTGGGGGCATTCGGTCTACAAATTGCCGCCGGAAGCCAATCTGATGGCGGTTGCTCACTATTTAGAGGCCCTCGACTGGCAGCGCGATGTTGTAAAGTTGCATACCATCTTTGGTGGTAAGAACCCCCATCCCAATTTCGTAGTAGGTGGTGTGGCATCTGCCATCGATCTCAACTCTGACTCTGCCATCAATAGCAAGAAACTGTCGCAGGTTCAGGATGTCATCCACAAGATGCGTGAGTTTACCGATCAAGTCTATGTGCCTGACACCCTGGCGATAGCAAGTTTTTATAAGGATTGGGGGGAGCGTGGTGAGGGATTGGGTAATTTCATGTGTTATGGCGATCTGCCTAGCACATCAATGGATGATCCGGACAGTTTCTTTTTCCCCAGCGGGGTTATCCTCGATCGGGACCTATCTACTGTACATCCACTGGATCTGAACAGTGCTGAAGAGATTCAGGAACATATATCCCACTCATGGTACGACTATCCCGGTGGTAAGGAGCAGGGGTTGCACCCCTATGACGGTGAAACGACACTTAATTACACAGGTCCAGAGCCACCTTATGAGCATCTGAATGTGGATGAGTCCTACTCCTGGTTAAAAGCACCAAGATGGAAGGGTAAATCTGTCGAAGTAGGGCCTTTGGCACGTGTCCTGATGATGTATGCCAAGGGACATGAGCAGACCAATGAATTGGTCGACATGACATTGAGTCAATTGGATTTACCGGCTCGGGCGCTTTTCTCGACGTTGGGCAGGACAGCCGCAAGAACCCTTGAAACCAAGATCCTCGCCGATGCCATGCAGGGCTGGTATGACCGGTTGATCGCCAATATCAAGGCAGGCGACACCAGGACTTTCAATGAAACATTGTGGGAGCCTGCCACATGGCCTAAGCAGTGTAAGGGTGTTGGCTTTATGGAGGCGCCACGCGGTGCCCTGGGGCACTGGATCGTCATCGAGGATGGCAAGATTGCCAATTACCAGGCAGTAGTCCCCAGTACCTGGAATGCAGGACCCCGGGACAGTACGGGACAGACCGGCGCGTATGAGGCCGCGTTACAGGATAATCACCAGCTAGCCGATGTGAAACAGCCGGTGGAGATTCTCAGGACCATACACAGTTTTGATCCTTGTATAGCTTGTGCCGTTCATCTCTCGGATGAAGACGGTGAGGAGATGTTGCAGCTAAAAGTGACCTGAAAGTCCAATCACCTTACCGATTATTAAGCTTCTGCCTGAAAGGGTAGAAGCTTTTTTTTGAATTTTGAAATATGAATGTTGAGTTTTGAAATAGTAGTGTTCGCTTCGCTCACAGTTTTTTTCCTCTTTAACTAACCAATAGCCTGATTCAGTGTGAAGGGTGTGGCCCTGTCGCACATGTCAACTTGATCTATTTAGGCTGTCGGTTTTCAGCTTCATTTCATTTCCCTCTGCCATGCTCTCTCTCAAATTGAGATAAATGAGAGAAAATGATGAAAATTGAACAGGAAATTAAGGTATGGGATCCACTGGTTCGGCTGTTTCACTGCCTGGTAGGCGCATTTGCTGTTGTATGGCTGACAGAAGACGAATGGATGGATCTGCATGCCTACGCTGGCTATGTTATTGCCTCGCTGCTGCTGTTTCGTCTCCTATGGGGTGTGTTTGGGACTCGCTATGCCCGATTCAGTGATTTCGTAAAATCTCCCGCCAGTGTTATCAGCTATCTGCAAGATCTGCGACATTTGCGAGCAAAGCGCACCATCGGTCACAACCCGGCTGGTGGTGCAATGATCGTCGCCTTGTTGGTTACGCTCCTGATAACCACTTTTACCGGTTTACTGGCCTATGGCGCCACTGGAGCAGGTCCAATGGCAGGCTTGCTCTTTACTCAATCGTCCTATGGCAGTGAGTTTTTTGAAGAGGTCCATGAGTTTTTTGCCAACTTCACGCTTCTTCTTATGGTGATTCATTTGGCGGGTGTGACATTTGGCTCTCTCTTACATAAGGAAAATCTGGTGCGTTCAATGATTACAGGCACAAAACAGGGCTGATTAGAAAGGTAAATAATGACATGAATATACCATCCACTCTTTTTCTATTGCTGCTCTGCAGCCCATTCTCTCTCCAGGCAGGCGCTACGGAGGTGCTACTCGATCAATATCAAGCCAGTGGAGCAGGACCGTTTACAGCAGAGCAGGGAGCGGCTGAGTGGGGTCGAACGGTCATTCATGCAAATAACGGTCAGACAAGGAGCTGTAGTGATTGCCATGGCGAAGATCTGACAAAAGCAGGTCGTCACACAAAGACGGGAAAGCGTATTGAACCGATGGCACCTTCTGTTAATTCACAACGCTTGAGCGATCCGAAAAAGATAGAGAAGTGGTTCAAGCGAAACTGTAAATGGACATGGGGAAGGACATGCACTGCGCAGGAGAAGGGTGATCTGCTGCACTACTTACAAACCTACGTTCGGGTTAGTACAACTGGAGATGGGATATGAAAATACGTTCCTATTGGTTATTCTTTCTATTGGGTAGCTTGACAGTTTTGGGTGCTGGTATGGCAATGGCCGATCGTGACGATGAGAGAGGTGAAAGATTCTATTCCCGCTGGTTTAAGCCAGATTTCATGGTATATAACAACCAGGAGAGCCAACGCTATCAGGAAGAGTGTGGAAGTTGTCATTTCCCCTTTCAACCGGGTTTTCTTCCGGCGTCTTCCTGGCAGACAATGTTGACCAGCCTAGATGATCATTTTGGTGAAAATGCGGAGCTGAGTGAAGAGGATAATACGCGATTATTGAGTTATCTTAGCGCAAACTCTGCGGATGTGGTCGATCGGGAGATACCCAAAAAGGTGATGTGGTCTCTACGCGATGTACCCTCACCGCAACGTATCACTGAAACGGCCTTTTTTAAGCACGAACATAATGAAATACCCACTCGAATATTGGATGGTAATGGAGAGACGATCTCTTTCAGTAACTGTGATACTTGCCATACCAAAGCACTGCAGGGCTCCTATGATGAGGACGAAATCAATATACCGGGTATCGGGCAATGGGATGATTAGTAGATGATTAAGCTTCCAGCATTACTATGGGCTCTCCTTTTTCTCATGGCAACATCCTTGTTATTGGCCGATGAGGGTTATCAGGAAGCGCGACTGTTAACAGAATCTGGTCATATTCTGCCCTTGCAAGAGCTGTTACAAGTCATTCAAGCAGAGCAATCCGGCGGTGTCCTTGAAGTTGAGTTTGAGCACAAAGGTGACCTGTATCTGTATGAGATCGAAATACTCGATAAGCAGGGTGCTGTGTGGGAGTTCAAGGTCGATGCAGCCAGCGGTGAAATTCTCAAACGAGAGTTGGAGGATTGACCATTGCGTCTGCTACTGGTTGAAGATGATGAACTACTCTCCACTTCGTTAAGGCACGATCTTGAGCAGCAAGGGTTTGCAGTAGATCTGGCAAAAGAGGGTGTTGAAGCAGAGTTCATGGGCGATGAGATGGCGTATGATCTCATTGTTTTGGATTTAGGCTTGCCGATCCGATCCGGTATTGAGGTTTTGCAGAACTGGCGGTCCAGAGACAATCATACACCGGTGATTATTCTGACAGCCCGTGATGCATGGCATGAAAGAGTCGCTGGATTCAAGGCTGGGGCAGATGACTATCTGGGTAAGCCTTTTCATGTGGAAGAGCTTATAGTACGGCTTCAAGCATTGATTCGGCGCAGTCATGAAATGGTCGGTAACCGACTGAAGTCAGGTGGGTTGGAACTTGATGAAGAGCGGCAGCAGGTGATACTTCCAACTCAGCAACGACTCGAGCTCACCGGCACTGAGTTTCGGCTGTTGCGCTGTTTTATGCTGAACAAAGGTAAAATACTCTCTAAAACCCGTCTTACAGAACATGTATACGAACAGGACTTCGACCGCGATAGCAATCTAATTGAGGTTTATATTCGACGCTTGCGTGATAAATTAGGGTGTCAAGTCATAAAAACCCGTCGCGGACAAGGCTATATCTATGTCGGTGTTGAGACTTAATTCCCTCGAACATCGCCTGCATATAGGCTTGGCAATCAGCCTCATCATATTGATGGGGCTGTTATGGCTGTTTGGGGCGAGATCAATTGAAGATCTCACCGAGGATTTCATTGCATCCAGGCTGGAACAGGATGGTGAAGCATTGTTGGGTGCGATCGTTTTAAAACAGCAACATCTCAAGGTAAGACCTGCGCGTATCAATCAGATCTACCTTCGCCCCTATTCCGGACATTACTACCTTATTCGTCAGGCAAATGGACGTGAAGTCACCTCACGTTCACTCTGGGATTTCAAACTTCAGATACCCTCAATGGATGCTGGTAAGAGTGAACGATTCTACCTGCGTGGACCTGAAAAACAACAGTTATTGGTTTGGGTGGTGGGCTTTAGAAAACAGGGTATGGATCTGACGGTGGCTGTTGCAGAAGATTTAATGCCGATTAAAAAGCAACGTGATCTTTTTCTACGTAACTTTGCTTTACTGGCACTGGCGAGTCTGGTGATATTGCTGATTGTGCAGGGTGTGGTAGTGCGTCAGGCGTTCCGCCAACTCAAACCCTTGAGAGAGGATGTGAAAAGTCTCTCTTCGGGACAGGAGAAACTGTTGAGAGAAGATGTACCGAGTGAAATGACGCCATTGGTCAGGGAAGTGAATCATCTGTTGCAGTTACTCTCTAAACGCAATGAACGATCACGTAATGCCTTGGGCAATCTTGCACACGCTCTCAAGGGTCCACTCAATCTTCTAACCCGGTACATAGACAAGCAACTATTGGATAAAAACGAGACTGAAAGTAGACAGGCAGGTCAACAGGTTGAGCGAATACGGTTACTGATTGATAGAGAGTTAAAGCGTGCCCGCCTAGCGGGTGGTGGAACAATGAGTCAAAGATTTGATGCGCAAATCGATCTGCAGGATTTATTGGATGTCTTAAAGCAAATCTATCACGAGAAACAGTTACAATTCACAAAGCATGTGTCGAGTGATCTGCAACCATTTGGAGATCGGGAAGATATTCTGGAGTTACTTGGTAATCTTCTGGATAACGCCTGTAAATGGGCAGAAGGCAGGGTTCATTGCAGCGTATCTGGAATCACTCAGTTAGCTATTTCTGTAGAAGACGACGGACATGGTCTAGAGGATGAAGATGTGGTGCGTTTGACCCAACGTGGCAGCCGCCTGGATGAGAATAAAGAAGGACATGGACTAGGGTTGGCTATAGTTTATGACGTGGTCCGACTCTATAATGGGCAAATAGAATTCGATCGTTCACCTAAACTTCATGGGCTTAGGGTTAATGTTGTTTTGAATCATTTGTAACCATTTCGGAAATTATTGTTCGAGGGAAAAACAACCCGAAAATGAACAATAATCAATGCAATTTGTATCATATGTGAAATGGTTAACTGGCTAATCTCGAAACTTGCATCCAGGCCATTCTTCTTCGCAATCTGAAAACTGATATATACTGTGGGAATCTAATTGGAATAAAAGTAAGTACTTGAAAGTGACATAACTACTGTAATTTATAGTATCTATTTGCACGATCAGGACCCAGCCTATGAACCGTTCGATCCGCACCCGACAACGATTGGTTGGCGTATCCTTGTTAGGACTATTGTTCTATTTCTCGCCAATTTTGACCCTATTCGATAAGACTACTGAGTGGGCCGGATTTCCCATCAGCTATCTCTATCTCTTTGGCATCTGGCTGGCACTGATCCTCTTGGCCGCTTGGATGGTCGAGGGTAGAAAGCCATAACGTCATGTAGGTGTCATGATGACAACTACACTTATCGTTGTCCTCTCACTTGGCTATTTGGGCATGCTGTTCGCAATCGCCTACTGGGCAGACCGACGCGCCGATCAAAACCGTTCAGTCATTTCCAATGCCACGATCTATGCACTTTCCCTAGCTGTGTACTGTACGGCATGGACTTTTTATGGCAGCGTTGGCCGGGCAGCGGCGACTGGAGTCGGGTTTCTTCCTATCTATTTGGGACCGACCCTGATAGCAGCGCTTTGGGGTACTCTGCTGTTGAAGATGGTGCGTGTCAGCAAAGGTCAGCGTATTACCTCTATTGCCGACTTCATTGCTTCGCGGTACGGAAAAAGTCATCTGTTGGGTGGCATAGTGACGATTATCGCCGTATTGGGCATAGTCCCCTATATCGCCCTGCAATTGAAGGCGATCTCACGTAGCTTTACGATACTTCTGACCTACCCGGAAGTCACCATGCCGAATGCCGCCGACTCCCTGCCTCTGTTACAGGATACTACGCTGTATGTTGCATTGTTGTTGGCACTGTTCACTATTCTGTTTGGAACCCGTCACCTGGATGCCAGTGAGCGTCACGAAGGTATGGTGGCAGCTATCGCATTTGAGTCCATTGTTAAACTGGTCGCCTTTCTTGCGGTGGGGTTGTTCGTAACCTTTCAATTGCACGATGGATTCACTGATCTGTTTGACAAGGCTGAAGCGGCGGGCATACTCAATCCACTGATTGTGGATGGTATGGATGGGTATGAAAACTGGTTTTCACTGACCCTGTTATCAGCACTTGCGATCATGATGTTACCACGCCAATTCCAGGTTGCGGTCGTTGAGAATAGTAGCGAACACCACTTGCGGCGAGCCATATGGCTGTTTCCGCTCTATCTGTTTCTGATCAATATCTTTGTCATTCCGATTGCACTTGCCGGCCAATTGACCTTTGCCGGAGCTGATGTGGATGCTGACACATTCGTTCTGACTCTGCCCATGGCCTATCATCAGAGCACGCTGACGCTGCTTGCCTTTCTTGGCGGGTTGTCAGCTGCAACCGGAATGGTGATTGTCGAGACCATCGCATTGTCTACGATGGTCTGCAATGATCTGGTCATGCCTGGACTGTTAAGACGTTGGAAGCAGATCCCTCCAAATGCCGATCTGAGCCAGTTACTGTTACGGATACGACGTGGCGCCATTCTCCTCATCCTGTTACTGGGCTTCTTATATTTTCGTCTTGCCGGTGAGGCCTATGCGTTGGTCAGCATCGGACTGATCAGTTTTTCCGCAGTCGCTCAATTCGCCCCTGCAATGATCATCGGTCTCTATTGGCGGGGTGGCACCCGTGACGGCACCCTGGCTGGACTATTGACAGGCTTTAGCATATGGATCTATACCTTGTTGCTGCCATCGTTTGCCAAGTCGGGTTGGTTACCGGTGGGTCTGCTGGAAGACGGACCTTTCGGCATCGAGTTATTGAAACCGCAGGCCCTGTTTGGCTTGACAGGACTGAATGAGATCACTCACTGCCTGTTCTGGAGCATGACCCTCAATATCGGTACCTATATTTTGTTTTCGTTCTGGCGAACCCCAAGGGTGAATGAAGCCACACAGGCCACACTGTTCGTTGATGCCTTGAAGCATCAACGTTTCCTGGGTGTAGGATTATGGCGGGGTACAGCAGAGATTGATGAATTACTCCACCTTGCAGAACGGTTCTTGGGTGCCAGTCGGGCTCAAGCGTTATTTCAGGCCTATGCGACTCGCCGCAAGATCCAGGATATCAAGCAGCTGCCGGCAGACGCCGAGACTGTCCATTTCGCCGAAACCTTGCTGGCTGGCGCAATTGGCAGTGCATCCGCCCGTGTCATGGTCTCATCGGTTACCGCTGAAGAACCATTGGGCATGGATGAGGTACTTAATATTCTGGATGAGGCATCGCAGATTCGTGCCTATAGTCATGAACTGGAAAAGAAATCACAGGAATTGGAGGCAGCCACCCGCGAACTGAAGGAGGCCAATGAGCGCTTGCAAGAGCTTGACCGGGTAAAGGACGATTTCATGTCATCTGTTACTCACGAACTACGGACCCCGCTTGCATCGATCCGCGCATTTTCTGAAATTTTGAATGATGACCCGGAAATCGAGCTCATTGAGCGACGACGTTTTCTGGGAATCATCGTGAGTGAGACTAAACGTCTATCGCGACTGGTCAACCAAGTGTTGGATCTTGCCAAGATAGAGTCCGGACGTGCTGACTGGAATGCGGAGGATGTGGATCTGTTGGAAGTTATCGAGCAGGCGCTGGCCTCCACTGAACAGCTGTTTGCAGAGCGTGGAACACAGGTTGTTCGTGAGACGCCCAACGGCGCATGCATGGTAACAGGCGACAGGGACCGACTAATGCAGGTCCTGGTCAACCTGCTGTCGAACGCCAATAAATTTGTTACGGAGAAGTCTGGCATCGTTTGTGTTGGTCTGCACACCTATCATGATCGATACGAAGTCAGTGTGGCTGATAATGGCACCGGTATTGCTGCGGAAGAGCTGCCAAATATCTTCGAGAAATCCCGCCAGGCCGGTACTGCAAGCAACAAACCAATAGGCACCGGCCTGGGTTTACCTATCAGTAAAAGGATAATTGAACATCTAGGGGGCAGGATCTGGGCAGAAAGCGATGCTGAGAATGGTGCTATCTTTACCTTTGCAATACCCAAAAAAACAGAATGACGCATTACCTCCCGGAGAGACTCATGCCGAAAAAGATTCTGATCGTGGATGATGAGCCGAATATCGTACTGTCAGTGGAATATCTGATGAAGCGCGAGGGTTACCAAGTAACAACCGCCAATGATGGACAGACAGCATTGGAGTTGCTTTCCGAGACTAAGCCCGACCTATTGATTCTGGATGTCATGATGCCACGTAAAAACGGCTTTGAGGTGTGTAGTGAGATACGTGCCGACCCAACATTATCCAGGTTACCCATACTGATGTTGAGTGCCAAAGGGCGTGAAGCGGAAATCAAGAAAGGCGTTTCATTGGGTGCTGACGCATACATCACCAAACCTTTTTCGACCCATGATCTGGTCGATATGGTCAATAAGCTACTGAAGCCACAGGACTGACTGGAGAGATTGTCATGATGCCGACGCCACAACAACCTCCCAGACCACCGAAACCCCTTGCCGAGTTTCGATCCCCCTTTGCCGGTGCAGGTGTGGGTGATATTCCGTTACGTGAGTTAACCAAAAGCGAACCCCTGATCATCGGTCCTGAAACGACTCTCCGCGATGCCCTGTTTGAACTCAACAGAGACGATATCCAGGCCGGCGTGATTGCTGAACACCGAGATAATCCATTGGGTATTGTTACATTGCGTGATTTGATCGACGCTATCACGCTGAAACGTGCTGACATGAACGAACCGGTCATCTCCTACATGACAGCTGCGCCTATTTCGCTGCCAGTCGATGCACCCGCTCATCGGGCGAAGGTTGCTTTGACACGTAGTAGATTGAGCCACCTGGTTCTGCTTGAGCCCGATGGTCGTTTATTCAATCTGTTATCCCATTCAGATCTGCCGGGGTTTCGAGAAGGAGGGGCGGAAACCCTGATTAACAGCATTGAACATGCCGGTAATGTCGACAGCATGGCAAATGCAGCCGAAGCGATTCGGCAACGGGGTCGTGAGCTGTTTGTCAATGGCATGGCTGTCGAGGCATTGTGTCAATGGATGTCAGGACTGAATGATCTGCTCAGCATCCGTGTGATTGAACTGATCGCCGATGAATTTGACCTGCCACCTGTGTCTTGGTGTTGGATGGTATTTGGATCGGAGGGAAGACTTGAGCAGACATTTGCGACAGATCAGGACAACGGTCTGATTTTTGTGCCTGACAACGAAGAAGATACACCGCGTATCCGTGCTGCCCTGCTACCCTTTGCCAAGGCGGTTAACAAAGCACTGGACCGTTGTGGTTTCGCACTTTGTCATGGTGACATTATGGCGGGTAACCCCCAATTATGCCTGTCGGTTAGGGAATGGCGTGATCGATTTCAACATTGGTTCTCTACGCCGGATCCCGAATCCTTACTGAATGCCACAATATTTTTTGATTTTCGCCCCCTCTATGGTCAGGATGAGTTAGTAGATGAGCTGCACAATTGGTTGTTGCCGAAACCTCCCGAACATCCGCGCTTTCTTCATGCACTCGCCACAGAGGCGTTGACCTGTTCACCTTCATTGGGTTTGTTCGGTCGGTTTACCTATGATGGCGGAAATCGTTATCCACACACCATTGACATGAAGAGACGTGGCGCACGACTGTTTATTGATGCGGCACGTATTTGGGCGCTGAAGCATGGTGTCTGGTCAACCAATACAACTGAACGTCTGCGAGCAGCTGCACCTAAGATGAATCGGTCCCCAGCAGATACAGCAGCCTCGATTGAGGCATTTGATCTGATCCAACGTGTTCGAATGCAACGACAGTTAGCGGGTGGGGATTATGATGAAATCAACCGGGTCAATCCATCCGAGTTCAGTTCTACACAACGTCTGATGATCAAGGAAGCCTTTAAGCAGGCAAAGGTCTTACAGCTTCGACTGCGCCAGGAATTTGAGCAATAGTGAATCGTATATTTGACAAACCTTCGTGATTCATCAGGGTTCGTGATAGACATTAGAGGTTGCCGGTAACAATAAATCTTCCAGAAAGTAAGCTGAAAGGGCAGCACGGCCACTCAGTTTTGCCTTACGATAGATAGAATGAGCTTGTTGTCTGACTGTTTTCTCGCTGACATCGCGCATGATCGCAATCTCCTTATAACTCATCCCCTTTAATATCAACAAACCCACTTCACGTTCTGCAGCGGTTAACGCCCATTGATTGAATTGTCTGGCGATACCATGACTGAGTCCCTTGATCAGGTCACTCATACCACTTCGCCATTGCATACCTTCGACACGTGCTGTTTCAAGATCTTTAATCAGCAACATCTGTGTTTCGTGTTGAATATTGAATTGCTCGGTCAGACGCACCATACCTACAGCGACGATAACGATCAGCGTTGGTTGAATCATTTCGATGAGTATCTCACCTAGCGTCAGGTCAGGGTCCTCGAATATTTCCAGTGCAATGAGCAATATACTACCGGCCACTGCTGTCCCATAAATACTTAACGAGAAAGGCCTGAAAACCCCCTTGTTTTGATACAATGAAATCGCGACAAGTCATTGATCAACAA
>JAHXHU010000120.1 GCA_025656375.1 Candidatus Thiodiazotropha sp. (ex Ustalcina ferruginea)
AACTGCTGAATTCATTTTTTCCTTCCTTTGCCATAAACCGGAACACTGGGAATTATAAATGAATATTTTATTCAGGACACTACACTAGGTGAGATAAGTGAACATGGAAAGAGATTATTAAATATTCTTTCAATGCAGGCCAGTTCTGCATTCAAGAATATTGACCTTTTTGAGCTGATCTCTCGCGAACATCAAGAAACAATCAATCTACTTGCGATTGCCTCAGAATACAAAGATGAAGATACCGGAGAACATATCAGAAGAATTGAAAACGTTACCCGTTTACTGGCTCTGGAACTGGGTATGAGTGAGGCATATGCAGTTCAGCTTGGTCAATCTTCAACACTGCATGATATTGGTAAATTGTCAGTACCGGACAGTGTATTGCAGAAACCGGAAAAATTGACATCAGAAGAGTTTGAAATAATAAAATTGCATACATTAAATGGTGAGAAAATACTTGCTGGCCATGGACAGTTTGAACTCGCAAGCAATATTGCTAGAACGCATCATGAACACTATGATGGATCCGGTTATCCAGAGGGTACTACGGGGGATGATATTCCGATCTGTGGGAGAATTACTGCCCTTGCCGATGTTTATGATGCCTTGTCGAATGAAAGGCCCTATAAGAGGGCTTGGCCCAAAGAAGACGTGCTTAATCTTGTTCGCTGTGAGCGGGGTAAGCAGTTTGATCCTGATGTGGTTGATGCCTTCTTTAGACTTATTGATAAAGGTGTCATTTAATCAATCAAACAGAACGTTAATTTATAGATAATTATCGAATGTCTCTAATGCTGTATTTCAATGTTAAGTAGTCATAGTTACTGGCAATGTTAATGAATACTGAAATGATGAGATAAGATAGGTGATTCATGCAACGAACGTTGATTCGTCGATATGGCGTCATATTCTCGAGCCTTTTTTTTCCGCCGATAATATTCTTGATCGCGATTTCATCTTGGCTTCTATATCTGGAAACTGAGAGTGGTGTCAGTCTGGTCAAGCAGTCAGAATTATTGAGTGTTGCACAGCAGCGGGATATTCTAGAGCATCGAATTGATGATGCTATGACTGATCTTCTTTTTCTTGCAGGTCTTGATGTCCTCCAGCAGATTATCCGACAACCAGAAAACAGACAGTATCGAGAGATACTGGCTAAAGATTTTAAGTCTATGATGGAGAAAAAGGGTATATACGATCAGGTACGTTATCTTGATGCGGAAGGGTATGAGCTAGTCAGGGTCAACTATGAATCAGGGATGGGTAAAATTGTGCACGATAACCAGCTTCAGTTTAAATATTACTTTAAAGACTCATTAAAGAAGCAAAGTGGCGAAGTGTTTCTGTCACCATTAGATCTGAATGTTGAGCAGGGAGTGATTGAGAGGCCATTCAAGCCAGTGATTCGTGTTGGAACACCCATTTATGATGCGTATGGGGAAAAGCATGGAATAGTTATAATCAACTATCTGGCAGGCGGTTTGATTGAACTCTTAGAGACTGCCGGTGCATCGTCAGCCAGTAAGATTTCGCTGCTAAATCGAGATGGTTACTGGCTCAAAGGAGAGAGCCCTGCGGATGAGTGGGGTTTTATGTTCCCGGAAAAACAAGATACAAAAATGATCAACAAGTATCCTGCTGCATGGTATCAGATAAGTGGAAGTGATACGGGACAGTTTATCAATGATGATGGCATGTTTACTTATGCAACTGTTGCAACACAAATAACTTATACCGGATCGACAAATAGAACGCTTGAAAAAAATGATATAGCATTGAAAGACACTTTAAATTGGAAGCTTGTACGCCAAATACTTACTAAAGATATTGATGCTCCTTTTTTTGACCTACTTCAAAAATATTTGATTGTTAATATTGCTCTAGTGGTTACATGGGGGGTCGTGGCGAATTTACTTAGCCGTGCCAACTTATATAAATCAGATGCACAGCAAATATTGCATGAAAAGGAGCAAAAAATAAGTGAAATTGTCAACTGTGCATTTGATGGCATTATTACGATAAATGAGCGGGGTATTATAGAGACGTTCAATCCCTCAGCCTGTAAAATGTTTGGATATGATGAGGACGAGGTGATCGGTGAGAAAGTTAACATGCTTATGACTTCACCTGACCGTGAGTATCATGATCTGCATATTCAAAACCATATAGAGAGCGGCGTTGGAAAGTTTATCGGACAGCCTGGTCGTGTTACAGGAATTAAAAAAAGACGGTGAGTCATTTGATATAGAAATTAATATTGGTGCCAAGCAAATACATCGTAATTGGTTCTTCACAGGTGTCTGTCGACATTATCGTGATGAGATTGCAGTCCTTGAACAGACAAAACAAGGTGAACAGGATAAGTCTAATGGCGAAACAGATATTAGTGATGATCTGGTCTAGAGTGAGTACTGGAAAGCTGCATAAACATTTGACTCAATATATGGTTAGATCCATTTTCCATACTGGTAAGTTCAGCTGTTATGAACGGCGACCTGTCTTTTTTCGGCATTTTGCGTTTCTCGCTCTTCCTCTTGCCTCCTTGAAATAGTTACGAAGACGCTCTGTAAGTGGCAAGTTACTCATGGGGCAGCTACTTGTGATGGAAGACGGTGGTTTTGGTATGTCGTTCCATGCCTCTACAATCTGTCCGTCAGCCAGTTTTATGAGGCGGCTGGCTGCTTGCTTGACGTCCGGGTCATGGGATGAAATGAGAAAGGTTGTACCGAGTCGCTGATTGAGCTCCCGCATTAAATGAATCAGGTGCCTGCCTGTCATACTGTCGAGGTTTGCAGTAGGTTCGTCAGCGAGTATTAATTTTGGATTGGATGCGAGAGCACGGGCAACCGCTACTCGTTGCTGCTGTCCACCGGACAGTTGGTCCGGGCGACGATAACCGAGATGCCCTATCTCGACTTCCTGTAACCAGTGGTTCGCAATCTCCATACTCTCTTTTTTGCTCTTACCCTGGAGTTGACAAACATAGGCGACATTTTCACGTGCGCTGAAAACACGAATGAGATTATAGGCCTGAAATATGAATCCAATATTGTGTAGACGAAAATGGGTACGTTGGTCTTGATTCATGCTAAGGATATCCTGACTCAGTACCTCAATCCTGCCGCTGTCAGTGGATTCTAAAGCGCCTACAATGTTTAGTAGGGTGCTTTTCCCCGAACCCGAGCGTCCGGCTAATACTGCAAACTCCCCTGGTTCGATCTCCAGATTTATCCCGTACAAGGCAGGAAAAGGCATAGTGCCGACCCAGTAGCATTTGTGCAGCTCCCGGATCTTAATAACACTTTCGGCCTGCTGATTAAGCATGAACTTCCTATTGAATGCGTAGTGCTTGGCTGAGCGGTAGACGTGTCGCTTTCCATGCCGGATAAATACCGGCTAACAGTGCTGCTGCCAGCGTGGTGCCTAAAATCTTTATCGCTGAACTCTGTGTGAGTTGTGGGTGTATGACTGGATCCATGTAGAAAAACTCAAAGGCGTTCGCAAAGTGTGTCAGGTTGATTCCGTTATCAGCCACAGAATAGACTATTAAGCTTCCCGCCAGGTAACCCAGAATGGCGCCGATAAAAATAAGCATCACCGCTTCCAGGAGAAGCATCAGAAAAATCTGGTACCGCTTGGTGCCAATTGCCACGATCACCCCCAACTCTTTTTGACGTTCATGTAAGGAGATGAGCATGGTATTAAGAATTTCAATGAGTACCAGTATGATCACAACAAAAAGAATAACAAAACCATAAGCATCACTGAACTCGAGCCATTGCCTGACCATTGGGTCCAACTCCTGCCATGGCATTATTTCGTACTTTAAGTCGGATAATTGTTGTACAAAGAGTCGATAGAGCACATCTGTGTTGTCATGAACATCTGCCCGAATAACAATATCAGTGACGGTCTGATCCATCTGTAGCCATTGTTGGGCGCTGTTGAGTGTAATGACAGCCAATGTGCGGTCTATCTGTGGTGCGCCGGTCTCGAGTACCCCCCGCAGAAAAAAGACTTCAGAGACCATTTCGCCGTTCAGGCGTTGTGCCATCAGGATTACCCTGTCACCCAGTTCTGCTCCCAGGTTCTGTGCAACGGTACGGCCCAGTAGAAGGTCATGGCTCATACCGGGTCTTAGCCAGATACCCTCCTTGATACCCTGGTCCATAGAGGTAACCCAAGTCTCCTGTTCTGGATCGGTCGCCATAATCTGAATGCCGGCGCTATTGCCACTCACCGAAGCCAGGCCGGAAGTGCGTATACGTTGAGTCCAACCGATGATTTCAGGATAGCTTTGCATCAGCCTGGAGACCTCTTCCGGATCTTTAATCCGATCATTGAGATTTTGTGAAGTCTCGAAGCCTTTGGCATGGATCTGTAGATGACCGGTATAGCTGAGAATGAAATTTGTCTTCATCTGACTCAGCCAGCCATCGTTTAAGGCACTCAATAAAGTCAATGTAGCGATGCCGAATATCAGTGTGATCAGTGTGCGGCGTCGATTACGCAATAGATTGCGAGTAGCGAGTGAGAGGTAGGTGAACAGACCGAGACGATCAGATTCAGCCATTTCGGATTGCCTCAACAGGCTGTAGCAGACTTGCTCTCCATGCGGGGTAGATGCCAGCGAAAACAGACGCTAGAAGAATCATCCCGACAGTGATACCCAGGTTGTCCAATTTTAGATGAGGATAAATCAGTGGATCGACATAAAATCGCGATGTAGAACCGAGTAGAATCGAGAGGTCGATACCTATGATGCTGGTTACCAGGATGATGCTATAACCAAGCATGATGCCAGATGTAATACCAATGACACCAATGAGTACGGCCTCAACCAATAGCATACTAGCCACTTGGTAACGCGTTGTACCAATGGCCATTAATACCCCAAACTCCCTGGTCCTCTCCAACATGGATAGCAGCATGGTATTCATTTCACCTGCAAGCACAATAAATAGCACGACACCAATGAACAGATAGAGAAAGCCATTGTGTAGTAATCCACTCCTTCATCACCGGAAACATGGTGTACCAAGGCATAATTTCCAATGACTCGCCTTGCAGCGATTGATTCAGTTCATCGATCAGGGTGGGAATCCGTTTTTCCTCAGCGCTGATAACGATAGTTGTGACTTGTTCAGGTAAATCCACCATCTCTTGGAGAGTGGATAGGCTGGTGATGGCCATACCACTATCAAGCCCCATTTCGCCGCTGGTGATGATGCCAACCAGGGTAAATGACTCAGCCACCATAGCGCCATATCGGTCATAGCCGATAATGATGATCTCGTCGCCTAGCCTGACCTGAAGATTGCTGGCTGTTGTCGCGCCTACCACCAGACTGTAATCATCTTCTGGTTGTAAAAACCGACCTATGCCTATTCGTTTCTCGAGTTCTGTAACAAGGCCCTCCCGCTGTGGGTCCATACCGATCAACATGACCCCCTGGGTTGTGGTATCGGATGCAGCGAGGCCAAAGGTCTCAAGTCGACGGCTATAGTTTGTAATGCCGGCTTGCTCCAGGTTGGTGATTATCCCGTCAGGATCAGCTATCACTCTGGAGAGTTCAGGACGCTGAAAAAATCCCTGATGATGAATCTGAATAGAACCTATGATGGCTTTTTGGAAATTACCCAGCATGTTTCGATGCAGGCCTTCGTTGAAGCCCCAAAGAAATATCAGAGAAGCGAGCCCAACCGCGATCGCCCCGACGGTTAACAGGGTGCGACGGAGATGGCTAAGCAGGTTGCGTATCGCTGCAGCTAGGATGGTGGAGTTGACTACTGACTTCGACAGGGTCATCTGCTCCCTAGGCGTCTGTCGGACTTAGGATGAATCTACTGCGGAAAAGCCATTTTGGCCAGATTTCCCGATTAAATTCGTTAAATATACTCATATACGCCTCATTTAATCGATAAATCTGACTCAAAATGGCTTTCCCTCGCTACGATCACCTAAGTCCGACAGACGCCTAGTGTAGTGTAACGTATAAAATGTACCTATCAGTGAGACGCTGTGATCCGTATCTATAAAGAGCTTAGCGGTTGTTTATCATTTGCGCTTATCAGGTGCGAACAGGTTATCAGTCAGTGGGACATTCATTGAACTCGATCGATTTTAATGTAATGACTGTGCGTTTGCCTTCATCGCCCAAGGGGGTCATTGTCCAGCGGGTTGGAATATGACGTCCTCCCATCTCCTGGATCAGGTCAAAAGTCATTCGTCTGTTCGCCCTTTTTTCACATTGGTATTCCATTTCCAGAGGTATTCCATCAGCGCGGATACGCTGTATTAGCTGTTTCCAGGTTACCTTCGCGGTGGGAGATGGGGTGGATTCGATGGTTATGACAGCCTGGTTTCCGCTGCCATCACGCTGAATGATACGGTGGCTGTAGTCACTGATGAGTGAATCGGTCTCCAGTAGATCCTGGTTGTTGAAATCTGATCCCATCCAAGGATCCTGCATCATCGCCGGAGAGATTTTGATCTGTCGCCGCAGTTTGGGTAGGTACATGGAGAGTATATTGTCGACCTTGAGATAGACAGTACCCTTCGTTTTGCGCGGAGAGAGGATCTCCATACGAAACCGGTTTTTATCCACATCATCATGACTGCGGAAAGCCATACTACGTTGCCAATCCGGACGTATGATATCGACTTGATATTCTGCAATGGTGCCGGTTGAGCGCATTAATGCCTCGGCTTTTTTAAGCAGGTCGATCGCTTCCAGTTCGCTTTCGCTGGCCATGGTCCCGGTAGCGTGGAAGATCAGAAGCCAGATTGCCTGAATAAACAGTTTCATAGAAAAACTCACTCCTAGAGTCAGGAATTCAGGATAGATGGTTAGATTATAAGCATTTGTTAATATATTGCCAATCAAATGCCCCCTCAGGGATAGTGAAGAAGTGTGATGTAAAGGCCAATAGGGGGGATATTGAATTGAGATGGTGGCTCTTCCGACGGTCCATTTAATAAAACGCCTGATTACCCACCATGCTCAGCAATTGTGTAGGCACCAAAGGAGATCTGAATCGTTAATACGAGGGCTTGTATGGACTTCCTGTGCGTTATGGTGGGTAATCAGGAAAAAATAAATCCGTAGGTTTAAGATGGTATGTAGCATAAGCTTATGATTCAATTGGATAATTAATGCCTTGCGTCTTGTATTTGCCAGAGTCTCCCTGTATTAAGGCTTAGTAGCGCGGCAGGTTTAGCGGCTGCTATGGAGGTGATTCATGGCTTTTTGTAATTCACCCTTTACAACCTCATCGAGGCAGTCAATGGCACTATCGATGGCTGTATTGATCGCTTCCCGATCAGCCTTAGAGGGTCGCCCGAGTACGTAGTTAACGACCTCACCACGATCGTTAGGATGGTCAATCCCGATTCGCAAACGGGGAAAATCACAACTCCCCAGGGCGCTCATGATGTTTCTCAACCCATTATGCCCAGCGTGCCCACCACCGATTTTAAGGCGTATTTGTCCAGGATCCAGGTCGAGTTCATCGTGAGCAACCAGGATCTGGTCAGGGCTGATACGAAAATAGTTAGCCAGACTGGAGACTGACTGACCACTGCGGTTCATATAGGTTGCAGGTTTCAGGAGACGCACTTCCTCTCCCCGGATGTTCAGTTTGCACACTGATCCGTGATGGCGCGAATCACTTCGGAAATGTTGGTGATATTGCTGGGCCAGCTTGTCTACAAGCCAAAAGCCGGTATTGTGGCGGGTCTCTTCATAGTCGGGTCCTGGGTTTCCCAGGCCAACGATGAGCCTGATGGGGGGGTTCACCCTATTACTCATCGGCTAACCAACATAACGTATTACTCAATAGAGGGTAAGGGGAGGTGGTTGCCCCCCCCTTCATATGGCTTACTCGGTGGGTTCCTCTCCACCTTCTTCTGCCTCTTCACCCTCAATATCTTCCTCTTCTTCTTCCGTTGTGTGAGCGGCGTGGAGGGTGACAACGATAGGATCCTCGTTACCTTCATGAGTGATCAACTCAACCCCCTCTGGAAACTGGAGATCTGAAGCATGCAGAATTGCACCCATCTCCATATTGGCCATATCAACTTCAATGAATTCAGGCAAATCCTTCGGCAAGCAACTGATCTCCATATCGGTCATAACATGGCTTGCCTGGCCACCTGACTTGATGCCCGGACAGGTTGCTTCATTGATGAAGTGGACCGGTACGTTCAGACGAATCTTCTCGTCAGCCTGTACGCGTTGAAAATCTACGTGCAGGATGATTGGTTTGCCTGGATGGCGTTGAAGATCCTTCAGTATCACCGTCTCTACTTTACCATCGACCTTCAAACTCAGAAGGTTGGCGTAGAAGCCCTCGTTTTCCAGAGAGTGGCTCAGTTCATGGTGTAGAACGCTGATCTTGGAAGGCTCTTTATGGGCACCGTAGACGATGCCAGGGACTAGGCCGGTCCGACGCAGGCGGCGGCTCGCACCTTTCCCCGAATCGCTCCGTGATTGAGCGTTAACTTCAAAATTGGCAGACATGGCAATCTCCGTATCTGGTTGGTTCAGTTCATAGGGAGTGCCGCTCCGCGACCAAAGCGGCACCGTATCGCTGTGTGACAGCGGACGCGCGATTCTAACAGGACTGGCTTTTTTTTCCAGTCTTTATACGCTCTAACAATTCAGTAGGTCCTGCTATTCCATCATTGAGGACATACTAATCGATGAACAGAGAGCTGACTGACTCCTCATTTGAGATACGACTCATAGTCTCAGCCAATAGCTCAGCAATGCTAACCTGACGTATGGCGGTACACTGTTTGGCCTCTTCGGATAGAGGAATGGTGTTGGTAACCACAAGTTCATCGAGCAAAGAGTTGCTAAGATTGGTAACTGCCGGTCCGGAGAGGACAGGGTGTGTGCAGTAGGCTACAACTTTGGCCGCACCGTGTTCTTTGAGTGCTGCGGCTGCCTGACATAGGGTGCCAGCGGTATCGACCAGGTCATCAATCAGAATACAACTGCGGCCCTCTACCTTACCGATGATATTCATCACCTTGGCTTCATTGGGGCGGGGACGGCGTTTGTCGATGATGGCCAGCTCAGAGTCATCCAGTCGTTTCGCTAGAGCCCGAGCCCTTACAACGCCACCCACATCAGGTGAGACGACTACGATATCCGGATGTTTCTGGCGCCAAACATCACCTAGCAGTATTGGCGAGGCGTAGACATTATCGACAGGAATATCGAAAAAGCCCTGTATCTGATCTGCGTGGAGATCGACCGTCAGTACCCGATCCGCGCCGGCAGCACCAATCATTTTGGCGGCCAAGCGGGCGGTGATGGGTACGCGAGCTGAACGAGGGCGCCGATCCTGGCGAGCGTAACCGAAATAGGGGATGACGGCTGTTATACGTTTGGCAGATGACCAACGCATGGCGTCGATCATTACCAGCAGCTCCATCAGGTTTTCATTGGTTGGGGCAGAGGTAGGCTGAACGATGAAGGCATCACGCCCCCGTACATTCTCGTGGATTTCCGCCATGACCTCGCCGTCACTGAAGCGGCCAACCTGCATCTTGCCGAGTGGGAGGTTGAGGTGAGTAGCGATTTCACTGGTCAGTTCCGGATTGGCGTTACCAGAGAAAACCATCATGGCATTGGAAGGCACGGTTTTGATCCCCTATCTCAAACGGTGATTTGTATGAAATGGCTGGGGCGGCAGGATTCGAACCTACGAATGCTGGGATCAAAACCCAGTGCCTTACCGCTTGGCGACGCCCCAATTAAATCTCATCGGGTTGGAGAAACTCCAGTAGCGGGGAACGGTTGACCCCCCGCGCAACAAAACCATTAAGACCGGCAGGTAGATCGTGAAGGTGTTCACGGGCCTGCTGCTGGTCAGCAAAGGCGGCGAATACACAGCCACCGGTGCCGGTTAGTCGGGCATCAGCATACTGGTTCAGCCAATCCATTGCTTCTGCCACCTCTGGGTGGCGTCTGCGAACAACAGGCAAACAGTCATTCTGGTTGTTGCCCTGCAGAAAGGCGCGTATTTTGATCCGGGGGGAGTGGCGTGTCAAATCGGTTTGATTGAATATTTCCGCAGTTGAGACATGACAGGCGGGTTGTAAGACCAGATGCCAGCTTTGCGGGAGTTCTATGTTGGTCAAATGTTCACCGATACCTTCGGCCCATGCAGCGTGTCCATGGACGAAAATCGGTACATCCGCTCCCAGTGTTAAAGCTATTTTATTTAGCGCTGCCCGGTTGAGTGAAAGCTCCCATAGCCGGTTGAGTGCAATCAGGGTGGTGGCTGCGTCAGAGCTTCCCCCGCCAAGGCCACCCCCCATCGGGAGGTGCTTTTCAAGTTTGATTTCGACGCCTTGGGAAGATCCGCTGGTCATCTGCAGTTGACGGGCTGCCCGATAGCAGAGATTGTCCTTTTTTGGCAGTCCGGGAATGTCATCCTGCAGGATGATCTTGTTATCTACACGTCGCTTGAATCTGAGTCGATCATGGATGTCGAGAAACTGGAAGACTGTTTGTAGTTCGTGGTACCCATCACTGCGTCTACCAAGGATTCGCAGCATCAGGTTTAGTTTTGCAGGTGCCGGGTAGGCAATGCTCTCGATAGGCGGTGTGCTGACCGACATGGAGAAATTCAGATATCAGCGCCTAAGCGGCTCATCACCTGATTAATGAATCGGTTATTGGGCTCGCGCTGATTGGCGGCCTTCCATACCTTCAAGGCGCGTTGTTGTTGACCCATTTGCCAGAGTACTTCACCCAGATGGGATGCAATCTCAGCGTCAGGGCTGAGTTCTGCCGCTTTGTTGAGGAATTCCAAGGCGGATTCAAGATTACCCATACGGTATTCAACCCAGCCCATGCTATCCAGGATCGCCGGGCTGTCTGGTTTTAATGAAAAGGCTTGTTGAATGTACTGCTTAGCCTCCTCCAGACGGTCAGTCTGATCAGCTAATGTATAACCCAGTGCATTGAGCGCATCGGCATGTTTAGGCTGAGCGGTAAGAATCTTTCGAAGGTCTTTTTCCAACAGATCGACACGTTTTAGATCGGCAGCATTGAGTCCTCGAGCGTAAAGGAGGTCGGTGTTGTCCTGAAAAAGATCCAGGGCCTTGCTGTATACTTTGTGTGCAGCCTCGAACTGCAATGCCTCACGTAAAAGTTCGGCTTCTATGATATAGAATTTAACCTGATTCTGGGACTGGTTGATACGTAACCGCTGGAGTGTCTCACTGGCTTGGTTCAGGTTGCCTTGATCTGCCAGTATTTTGGCAATGCGTACCTGGGCATCAGCCAGATTCTTCCCCTCCACCTGGCTGTACCAAGCGAGCGCCTTTTCAGGTTCTTCCTCTTCTTCGGCGATCATACCGAGATAGTAGTTGGCTTCATTGCGCTTCTGACGCTTGTCGACCAGTTTCTCCAGATGGCTTTTTGCACGCTCTAATTGCTCTAGTTGCAAGTGAATAATGCCTAGGGAGAAAACGATATCATCATCAGGAGCTAGTGTATGGAGCTTCTCGAATGTGTCGAGAGCGGCCTCTGGCTGATTCAGCTCAAGCAGTGTTCTGGCGTAGGCTTTACCTAGCTGAACATTGTCTGGAGAATCATCTACAGCCTGCTTCATGAAAGCCAGGCCTTCACTCTGTTTGCCCATTGCAATCAATGTGTGTGTCTTGAGTACAAGGCTTTGAGTCGATTTGGGGTTGAGTGACAGAGATTGATTGATGTAGTCTAGAGCAAGATCGCGTTGCTTAGCGTGATTAGCGGTCAATGCCAAGGCATAAAGTGCTTTCGGATCACTGCTCTCTTCCTCTACCAGTTGCTGCATGATGATCAATGCCTGGTCAGGTGCCCCCGACTTTTCTGCAATTGCCGCCGCCTGGAGGTGGCCTGATTGCCCTTTACTATTGGCAATTTTCACGACCTGTTGCAGGTGCTGAATGGCATCGCTTAGATTTTTCTTGCGAATGTACAGGATGGCAGCGATTTGATGGGCTTTGAGGGAGCTTGGGGAGATATCGACCCACAGCTTTGCGGCAGTCAGGGCTGAGTCAGGCCTATTCGCCTGTAAACCAAGGCCGGTAGCACGCTCAGCTGCGCTTTCATCTCTTGATTCACGAGCTGCCTGTAGGGCATGTTCAAATGCGAGGCGGTTCTGTCCCCGTTGAGCCGCGATTTCGCTGGTCAGTGTATTGTATATGAGGTCTCTACTGAGGCTGTCTGGCTGATTTTCCGATGTTGATTGTTCCACACCCGCCCCTGGTTCAGGCAGGGTATTGGTCGTGCCGGTTGGGCCGGTCGCACAAGCGGAAAGCAAGATGCTCGATAGGACAGGGAAATACTTTATTGGTTGGTTGATTCGCATAGGTGTGTAGTAAAGAGGTAATTGCGATTCTCTGCAAGTGTTGTGAGGCGGTTCCTATCATGAATAGTCCTGGATTCACAATCCTATCCTACTGATAAGTCGGCTAGATATCCGGTTAATGCAATAGACAAGTAATTGTTTGAAATGTTGTATTGACTTTGGCTGATGTAGGCGTCAGAATGCCCGGCTCTCGCTAGGAGGGGTTCCCGAGTGGCCAAAGGGATCAGACTGTAAATCTGACGGCTCAGCCTTCGGAGGTTCGAATCCTCCCCCCTCCACCAGATGTTGGTTTTGTAGCGGTAAATGGTGAGCGACGCGTCGCTGCGCGGGTGTAGTTCAATGGTAGAACTTCAGCCTTCCAAGCTGAATACGTGGGTTCGATTCCCATCACCCGCTCCATATCCCCGGGGCGACCGTGATGGCCGGTTCGGGTGGACGGTAGTACTGATGGTACCACCGTTTCTTGTGATCCTGTATAAGGGTCGCGGACGGGCACAGGCGTCATTTGGGCGCTGTTTGAAAGTGAAATTTGCCCAGATAGCTCAGTTGGTAGAGCACACCCTTGGTAAGGGTGAGGTCGGCAGTTCAAATCTGCTTCTGGGCTCCAATATTGAAAGGCGTGCGGAAGCATGCGAATTTATCTTTATACAATAGAGAACCTGGAGAACACTCATGTCCAAGGAAAAATTCGAACGCACAAAGCCGCATGTCAATGTGGGCACGATCGGTCACGTAGACCATGGTAAGACCACGCTGACGGCGGCCATCACGACGGTACAAGCGGCCAAGTTTGGCGGCGAGCAGCGTGCATTTGATCAGATAGATAACGCCCCGGAAGAGCGTGAGCGCGGTATCACCATTGCGACCTCGCATGTGGAATACGAATCAGAGTCACGCCACTACGCGCACGTTGACTGCCCCGGCCATGCGGATTATGTCAAGAACATGATCACGGGTGCGGCGCAGATGGACGGAGCGATCCTGGTGGTGTCAGCAGCAGACGGCCCGATGCCGCAGACCCGGGAGCACATTCTGCTGTCGCGTCAGGTAGGCGTACCGTACATTGTGGTCTACCTGAACAAGGCAGACATGGTGGACGATGAAGAGCTGCTGGAATTGGTTGAGATGGAAGTGCGAGAGCTGCTGGACAGCTACGAATTTCCAGGAGACGACACTCCGATCATCGTGGGTTCGGCCCTGAAGGCCCTGGAAGGGGATACCTCAGAGATTGGTAGCCAGTCGATCGACAAGCTGGTCGAAGCACTGGACAGTTACATCCCGGAGCCGGAGCGAGCGGTGGATGGAGCCTTTCTGATGCCGATCGAGGACGTATTCTCGATATCGGGACGAGGCACGGTAGTGACAGGGCGTGTTGAGCGCGGTGTAGTGAAGGTGGGAGAAGAGGTCGAGATAGTCGGCATTAAAGAGACCACCAAGACGACCTGTACCGGCGTAGAGATGTTCCGCAAGCTGCTGGATCAGGGCGAGGCTGGAGATAATGTGGGGGTGCTGTTGCGAGGCACCAAGCGAGACGAGGTAGAGCGCGGGCAAGTATTGGCGCACCCTGGCTCGATCACGCCGCACACGCATTTTGAGTGTGAAGTGTATGTATTGAGTAAGGACGAGGGTGGACGACACACCCCGTTTTTCAGTAACTACCGGCCACAGTTTTACTTCCGTACGACAGACGTAACAGGCGCCTGTGATCTGCCAGAAGGTGTAGAGATGGTGATGCCTGGAGACAACGTGAAGATGGTGGTGAATCTGATCGCGCCGATCGCGATGGAAGACGGCTTGCGCTTTGCGATTCGCGAAGGCGGCCGGACCGTGGGTGCCGGTGTGGTATCCAAGATTATCGAGTAAATCGGTAGAGATGTTTGCGGGGCGGGTCTATGATTTGCCCTGCATTTACTATTTTTAGGCCAATGGCTCAATTGGTAGAGCAGCGGTCTCCAAAACCGCAGGTTGGGGGTTCGATTCCCTCTTGGCCTGCCATATATATCGGCAAATAGAAACTATGAATTCGAAGTCCCAGGTAGAGGCATCGAGTCTCGACACCGCCAAGCTCATATTGGCGGTAGGGATCATTGTGGGCGCTATTCTTGGTTTTTACTACCTTGATGGCTACTCGCAACTTTTACGTGTCCTGGGCCTATTGGCACTGGTGGGCGTATCAGCATTGATTGCCTATCAAACGACGGTGGGTCGAACAGTTTGGGAATTCGCCTCGGCTGCCAAGGTCGAGGTACGTAAGGTTGTATGGCCAAGTCGTCAGGAGACGGTGCAAACCACACTGATTGTGTTTGTGATGGTCTTGATTATGGGTATTGTGTTGTGGCTGTTTGACATGATGCTGGGTGAGATTCTGCGCGCCTTGACTGGGTCTGGATAGGGAGAGTGATATGACCATGCGTTGGTATGTACTGCACGCCTACTCCGGCTTTGAATCCCAGGTTCAGCGCTCACTTAAAGAGCGTATCGAACGTTATGATATGCAGGATAAATTTGGCGAAATTCTGGTCCCTACCGAAGAAGTGGTGGAGATGCGCGCTGGTCAACAGCGTAGGAGTGAACGAAAATTTTTCCCTGGGTATGTGTTGGTGCAAATGGAGATGACTGACGATACCTGGCATTTGGTGAAGGATGTGCCGAAAGTGATGGGATTTATTGGCGGAACAGGTGACCGGCCGGCACCCATCTCCAATAAGGAGGCGGATGCTATCCTGCAGCGGGTTCAGGAGGGTGTTGAAAAACCCCGTCCGAAGGTGTTGTTCGAGCCTGGCGAGGTGGTGCGTGTTGTCGATGGACCTTTCAATGACTTCACTGGTGTGGTTGAAGAGGTCGATTATGACAAAAGCCGCCTGAAGGTGTCGGTACTGATTTTTGGCCGCTCCACACCTGTAGATCTGGAGTTTGGCCAGGTGGAGAAGGGCTGACGCTCTGAATCCTGGAATTGTAACTATTGAATGGGGAGCCGAGGTGAGAGTCCAAGGCATTTGCACCCATAACAGAGGTATGACATGGCTAAGAAGATAATGGCTTACATCAAGCTTCAGGTGAAGGCTGGTGAAGCTAATCCGAGTCCTCCTGTTGGTCCGGCGTTGGGTCAGCATGGCGTGAATATCATGGAGTTTTGTAAGGCCTTCAATGCGAAGACGCAAAACGTGGAGAAGGGACTGCCTATTCCAGTGGTCATCACTGTTTATGCCGATCGTTCGTTCAGCTTTATTACTAAAACACCCCCAGCATCAGTATTGCTGAAGAAGGTGATGGGCCTACCAAAAGGTAGCTCGGTCCCCAATACTCAAAAAGTGGGAACCGTGACACGTCAGCAGTTGGAAGAGGTTGCCACGATCAAGATGCCGGACCTCACTGCCGCCGATATGGATGCAGCTGTTCGTACCATTGCGGGTAGTGCCCGTCAGATGGGGCTCGATGTTGAGGGGGTGGAGTAAATCATGGCTAAGTTGACAAAACGAGCTAAGGCAATCCGTGAAAAACTGGAAGCTGGTAAGAGCTATCCGGCTGATGAGGCTTTCAGCTTACTGAAAGAGCTATCTGCCGTGAAATTCAGTGAGTCCATAGACGTCAGTGTGAATCTTGGTGTTGATGCAAAAAAATCTGATCAAGTAGTACGTGGGGCGTCAGTACTGCCTCATGGTACCGGTAAATCTGTGCGTGTGGCCGTTTTTGCACAAGGTGCGAATGCGGATGCAGCTAAAGCGGCAGGCGCAGACGTGGTCGGTTTTGAAGACCTGGCTGAAGAGATCAAGGGCGGCAAGATGGATTTTGACGTGGTCATTGCCTCTCCGGATGCAATGCGTGTTGTGGGTAAACTGGGGCAGATCTTAGGGCCACGAGGTCTTATGCCAAACCCCAAAGTTGGCACCGTTACACCGAATGTGGTGGAGGCAGTTGAGAATGCCAAGGCTGGGCAGGTGCGCTATCGCACAGACAAAGCAGGCATTATCCATTGCTCGATCGGTAAAGTTGATTTTGAACCACAGAAATTGAAAGAGAATCTGGAACATTTGCTGCGTGCTTTGGTTAAGGCAAAGCCAAGTTCGGCAAAGGGTGTTTTTCTGGGAAAGGTGACAGTCTCCTCGACCATGGGTCCAGGGCTGACACTTGATCAGGCAACGCTCACAATTTAATGAACTCGAGCGGTTAGGTGGCATGTTATCTACCTGGCCGCTTTCTTGAACTTTGGGGTGCCGGTTCACCGGTGCTGTCAAAGACCGCAGGCGCATGATTTAGCATGCTTAATCTATGCCTGCGCAGACGGAGCACCCCCAATCAGGAATTTTCCTGGTGATGGTGCGCGTTAGGTTGTGACACATATGGTGTCATGTTGTGTTTGGGAAATATGATGTTTCCCCATTATCAGGAGGTGACGACTTTGCCACTCAATCTTGAGCAAAAAAGAGCCATCGTTGCCGAAGTCAGTGACGTAGCCAATAGTGCGCTTTCAGCGATTGCCGCTGAGTATCGGGGGCTGACCGTCGAGGAGATGACCGCATTGAGACGCGAAGCGCGTAACAATGGTGTCTACCTTCGAGTGGTTAGGAATACCCTGGCTAAGCGTGCTGTTGAGAATACAGATTTTGCCTGTATGCAGGAGGGTTTGACGGGTCCTTTGATCCTCGCCTTCTCACAGGAAGATCCAGGTTCTGCAGCTCGCGTTATTAAGGACTTTGCTAAGGAGCACAAGCTTCTCGAGGTCAAAATGGTATCCATAGGTGGCAAGATGCTGGCGCCCGGTGATATCGATGCTTTGGCCAAATTACCGACCTATGACCAGGCTATCAGCATGCTGATGGCTGTCATGAAGGCACCGGTAGAGAAGTTGGCCCGCACCATGAACGAGGTGCCTGGCAAGCTGGTCCGGACTGTGGCTGCGATCAAGGACGCCAAACAGGCGGCCTAATCGGCTTTACCTTTCACACGTATATATCGTGCAAAACAATTTTCAGGAGTTTTAATAATGGCCGTTTCTAAAGAAGATATCCTCGACGCGATTGCCGAGATGTCCGTGATGGACGTTGTCGCGCTTATCGAGGCAATGGAAGAGAAGTTTGGTGTTACCTCTGCAGCTGCTGTTGCCGCTGCACCGGCAGCTGCTGGTGGTGGTGAAGCCGCAGCAGAAGAGCAGACCGAGTTTGACGTAGTACTGGCTGAAATCGGCGGCAACAAGATTGCTGTCATCAAGGCTGTCCGCGGCATGACCGGTCTGGGCCTCAAAGAGGCAAAGGAAGCTGTCGAAGGTGCACCGACCACATTGAAGGAAGGCGTGAGCAAGGATGAGGCCGAAGAGGCCAAGAAGAAGCTCGAAGAGGCAGGCGCCAAAGCCGAGATCAAATAAGATTCTCGTCTCGATCGTCTGCAGACAAGTGCGGTTGAGGCTGGTGGCCTAAAGCCGCCGGCCTTTTACCGCTTGTCACGCAGGAATTTTACTGAATCCCTAATTCTATGGGGATGAGGTGAAGATCAGGTTCCCTGAGCCGAATTAAATCAGGCGTTAGTTTGAGGCGTTGTTCACTACCTGACGGGAAGTAGGTAGTGATAGCGCAACCACCAAGCCTTTGACACCGAGGGATGGCAGTATGGCCTATTCTTTCACCGAAAAAAAGCGTATCCGTAAAGACTTCAGTAAGCGACCCAGTATACTGGACGTACCGTTTCTTTTAGCAACCCAAATCGATTCCTATCGTGGCTTTTTACAGGATGGCGTAGCCCCTGATGAGCGCCAGGATATGGGACTACACGCGGCTTTTAAATCGGTAATGCCGATTACCAGTTACTCAGGTAACGCTGTACTGGAGTATGTGAACTATAAGCTCGGTGAACCTGTTTTCGATGTCAGGGAGTGCCAGCTTCGAGGTACCACCTACGCGGCTCCACTGCGGGTTCTGGTGCGCCTTGTCATCTATGATAAAGAGGCACCCGCCGGTTCCAAGGTGGTTAAAGATATCCGTGAACAAGAGGTCTACATGGGTGAACTGCCTCTGATGACCAATACGGGTACTTTCGTAATCAATGGTACCGAGCGCGTTATAGTGTCTCAGTTACACCGCTCTCCTGGTGTCTTTTTTGACCATGACCGGGGCAAAACCCATTCTTCCGGCAAGCTGCTGTTTTCGGCACGGGTGATCCCCTATCGTGGGTCTTGGCTCGATTTCGAGTTTGATCCAAAAGATAATGTATTCGTGCGCATTGATCGGCGTCGGAAACTGCCTGCAACCATTCTGTTACGTGCACTGGGATTCGATACTGAACAGATTCTTGAGATGTTCTTCGAAACTGACTCGTTTAGCCTGACTAAAAGGACATTGAAAGTTGATCTTGTACCGGAACGTTTGCGCGGCGAAACCGTCAGTTTTGATATTAAGGTTGCTGACCAGGTTATTGTTGAAGCTGGACGGCGTATCACAGCGCGGCACATTCGTGATCTTGAAAAAGCCGGTGTTAAGAAGCTGGATCTGCCTCGCGATTTTGTCTATGGAAAGGTGTTAGCCCACAATGTAGTTGACAAGAAAACGGGTGAGCTGATCGCAGAAGCCAATGCTGAGATCACCGAAGAGTTGTTCGATGTACTTGTCGAGAATGGTGTGAAAAAGCTGAAAACGCTGTTCACTAACGACCTGGATCATGGTTCGTTTGTCTCGGAGACACTACGCATCGATCCAACCACCAATCAGCTGGAGGCCCAGGTCGAGATCTATCGCATGATGCGTCCAGGTGAGCCGCCTACTAAAGAAGCCGCTCAGAATCTATTTAATAATCTCTTTTTTACGCCGGAACGCTACGACCTTTCAGCAGTCGGCCGTATGAAGTTCAATCGCCGATTGAGTCGTGAGGATGAAGTTGGTGAAGGCGTGTTGTCCAAAGAGGACATAGTCGATGTTCTCAGGGAATTGATAAATATCCGCGACGGGAATGGTGTGGTGGATGACATCGATCATCTGGGTAATCGCCGTATCCGATGTGTCGGTGAGATGGCGGAGAATCAATTTCGTGTGGGTCTTGTTCGTGTTGAACGTGCTGTTAAGGAGCGGCTGACCCAGGCTGAATCCGAAGGGCTGATGCCCCAGGAGATGATCAACTCCAAGCCAGTTTCTGCTGCCATCAAAGAATTTTTCGGCTCCAGTCAACTGTCTCAGTTCATGGACCAGAATAATCCGCTTTCCGAGGTAACCCACAAGCGCCGTGTTTCAGCACTGGGTCCAGGCGGTCTGGCGCGTGAGCGTGCCGGCTTTGAGGTGCGCGATGTTCATCCAACGCACTATGGTCGAGTCTGTCCCATCGAGACGCCTGAAGGGCCGAATATCGGCTTGATCAACTCCCTCGCAGTCTACTCGCGTACCAATCGCTACGGCTTTCTCGAAACACCGTACCGTAAGGTCGAGAACAGCAAGGTCACAGATCAGATCGACTATCTCTCCGCCATTGAAGAGGGTCGTTACGTCATCGCCCAGGCCAATGCCACGTTGGATGCGAGTGGAAAATTGGCTGATGAGCTAGTCTCTTCCCGATTTCAAAATGAATTCACACTCTCTACCCCGGAAAAGGTGCAGTATATAGACGTTTCACCAAAGCAGATCGTCTCTGTGGCGGCTTCCTTGATTCCGTTTCTGGAACATGACGATGCCAACCGAGCTTTGATGGGATCCAACATGCAACGTCAGGCTGTTCCTGTGTTGCGAGCCGAGAAGCCATTGGTTGGTACCGGCATCGAACGTGTGGTTGCAGTTGATTCCGGCGTCACTGTGGTGGCGACCCGTGGTGGTGTGATTGAGTCGGTTGACGCAGCCCGTATCGTAGTGCGCGTTAATGATGATGAGACTGAGGCAGGTGAACCTGGCGTCGACATCTACAATCTGACCAAGTACACCCGATCCAATCAGAACACCTGCATCAACCAGCGTCCACTGGTTGATGTGAATAACGTGATTGCACGGGGTGATGTGTTGGCCGATGGTCCCTCTACAGACATGGGCGAACTGGCGCTTGGACAGAATCTGCGTGTCGCATTCATGCCCTGGAACGGCTACAACTTCGAGGATTCGATCCTAATCTCCGAGCGAGTGGTACAGGAGGATCGTTTTACATCGATCCACATTGAAGAAATGACCTGTATGGCTCGCGATACCAAATTGGGTCCTGAAGAGATCACCGGCGATATCCCGAATGTGGGTGAAGCTGCGCTCTCCAAGTTGGATGAGTCCGGCATTGTCTATATCGGTGCAGAGGTACGTGAAGGGGATATCCTGGTTGGTAAGGTCACACCCAAAGGTGAATCTCAGCTGACTCCTGAAGAGAAGTTGCTGCGTGCCATTTTTGGTGAGAAAGCCTCTGATGTAAAAGACACTTCACTGCGTGTCTCATCCGGTATGGTCGGGACCGTTATCGATGTCCAGGTATTTACCCGCGATGGTGTGGAAAAAGATGCTCGGGCACTACAGATAGAACAGGTTGAGTTGGATCGTGTCCGTAAGGATCTCGATGATCAACTGCGTATCATGGAAGAGGATACCTTTCAGCGTGTTGAAAAAATGCTTGTGGGCAAGTTAGTTGATGGTGGACCCAACCAGATCAAGGCTGGCACCAAAGTCACCAAAAACTATCTTGCAGACATGGAGCGTGACAAGTGGTTGGAAATCCGCCTGCGTAATGAGGAGTCTGCTACACAGTTGGAGGCGATTGCCGAGCAGATCAGGGCTCAGCGTGAATCTTTCCGTGACAAGTACGAAGAGAAGAAACGCAAATTGACTGCCGGGGACGATTTAGCGCCTGGTGTGTTGAAGATGGTCAAGGTCTACGTGGCGGTAAAACGTCGTGTTCAGCCAGGTGACAAGATGGCGGGACGTCATGGTAACAAGGGTGTTATCTCCACTATCGTACCGGTAGAAGATATGCCGTTCGACGAACATGGCGAACCGGTGGATATTGTGCTTAATCCGCTTGGCGTACCTTCGCGTATGAATGTCGGACAGGTACTTGAGACCCATCTTGGGTTTGCAGCCAAGGGGGTCGGTCGCCGTATCGGTACGATGCTGGATGCCCACAATAAGATGACTGAACTGCGTGGTTTCCTTGAAAAGGTTTATAACACCAGCGGCAAGAAAGAGGATATCAACTCTATGACCGATGAAGAGGTGGTGGCCATGTGTCAGAACCTCAGAAGCGGTGTGCCGATGGCAACACCGGTATTTGATGGTGCCCATGAATCTGAAGTGAAACAGATGCTGGAGCTGGCAGGACTACCGGAAAGTGGCCAGTGCAGACTGTATGACGGTCGTACCGGTGACACATTTGAACGTGAGGTGACGGTTGGCTACATGTACATGCTTAAACTCAACCACTTGGTGGATGACAAGATGCATGCTCGTTCAACCGGTCCCTACAGTTTGGTGACGCAGCAGCCACTGGGTGGAAAAGCCCAGTTTGGTGGACAACGTTTCGGTGAGATGGAAGTCTGGGCGTTGGAAGCATACGGTGCTGCCTATACCTTGCAGGAGATGCTTACCGTCAAGTCTGACGATGTCGTCGGGCGTACCCGGATGTACAAAAACATCGTGGATGGCAATCATCAAATGGAGGCCGGTATGCCCGAGTCATTCAACGTGCTGGTCAAGGAGATACGTTCTCTGGCCATCAATATCGAATTGACTGACTCAGGTCAGTAACCGAAATGCAGGAGAGACGATCTTGAAAGATCTACTGAATATTCTTAAGCAGCAGGGTCAGACCGAAGATTTCGATGCCATCCGCATCGGCTTGGCGTCACCGGACATGATCCGTTCCTGGTCCTATGGCGAAGTAAAGAAGCCGGAGACCATCAACTACCGTACTTTCAAGCCGGAGCGGGATGGATTGTTCTGCGCCAAGATCTTTGGCCCGGTAAGCGATTACGAGTGTCTCTGTGGCAAATACAAGCGACTCAAGCACCGCGGTGTGGTGTGTGAGAAGTGTGGTGTCGAGGTAACCCTGGCTAAGGTGCGTCGTGAGCGTATGGGCCACATTGAGCTTGCCAGTCCAGTTGCGCATATCTGGTTCCTCAAATCATTGCCATCACGAATTGGTCTGTTGATGGACATGACCTTGCGTGATATCGAACGGGTGCTCTACTTCGAATCATTTGTCGTGGTCGATCCCGGTATGACGCCCTTGGAACGTGGCCAGCTGCTAACCGATGAGCAGTACCTTGATGCTATCGAGGAGAATGGAGACGAGTTTGATGCCAGGATGGGTGCCGAAGCGGTCTACGAACTGTTAAAGACTATTGATATTCCGGAGGAGATAAAGCGCCTGCGGGAAGAGATTGAAGGCACCAATTCAGAGACCAAGATCAAGAAGTTCACCAAGCGGTTCAAATTGCTGGAGTCCCTCAATGAGTCGGGTAACCGGCCTGAGTGGATGGTAATGACTGTGCTGCCTGTGCTGCCGCCGGAGTTACGGCCTCTGGTGCCATTGGATGGTGGGCGATTCGCAACCTCTGACCTGAATGATCTCTATCGTCGAGTCATCAATCGCAACAATCGCCTGAAACGACTGCTTGACCTCAACGCGCCGGATATCATCGTACGCAATGAAAAACGTATGCTGCAGGAGTCGGTGGATGCCTTGTTGGACAACGGACGCCGCGGTCGTGCCATTACAGGTACCAATCGTCGTCCTCTGAAGTCCCTGGCAGACATGATCAAAGGCAAACAGGGACGCTTCCGTCAAAACCTGCTGGGTAAACGTGTCGACTATTCAGGTCGTTCAGTTATCGTGGTAGGTCCAACATTGAAATTGCATCAGTGTGGTTTGCCCAAACGGATGGCCCTGGAGCTGTTTAAGCCGTTTATCTTCAGCAAACTGCAGTTGCGTGGGTTGGCAACAACCATCAAAGCTGCCAAGAAACTGGTGGAACGTGGCACCGGTGATGTGTGGGATATCCTGGAAGAGGTGATCCGTGAGCATCCCGTTATGCTCAACCGTGCGCCTACCCTGCATCGACTCGGTATTCAGGCCTTTGAACCGCTGCTTATCGAAGGTAAGGCTATCCAGCTCCATCCTCTGGTCTGTACTGCTTTCAACGCCGATTTTGATGGTGACCAGATGGCTGTCCATGTGCCACTGTCACTCGAGGCGCAGCTAGAGGCGCGCAGCCTCATGATGGCCACCAACAATATTCTCTCCCCGGCCAATGGTGATCCAATCATTGTACCATCACAGGACGTGGTGCTTGGTCTCTACTTCATGACCCGTGATCGGGTTAACGCCAAGGGCGAGGGTTCTGTATACGCTGATGTCAAAGAGGCGAAGCGCGCCTATGAATCGGGCCATGCTGATCTACAGGCACGTGTCAGAGTACGTATGAAAGAGGTGGTGCTGGATGAGGATGGTAATCTCAGTGAGTCAATCCGTATTATCAATACCACAATTGGGCGTACACTTGTCTTTGATGTAGTCCCTGATGGCCTACCCTTCTCCCTGGTCGATCAACCAATGGGTAAGAAGTCGATCTCAAACCTTATCAATGCCTGCTATCGCAGACTTGGTTTGAAGGACACGGTGATATTCGCCGATCAGCTCATGTATATGGGCTTTCGCTATGCTACCCGGGCAGCAGTCTCCTTCTCCTCAAATGATATGGTGGTTCCTGAGGAGAAAGGTAAAATACTGGCACGTGCCGAAGCGGAAGTGAAAGAGATCGAGAATCAGTACACATCCGGCCTCGTAACCAATGGTGAGCGATACAACAAGGTAGTCGATATCTGGTCGCATACGAATGATCAGGTAGCAAAGGCCATGATGGGCAAGTTGGGCAAAGAGAAGGTGATTGACCGTGATGGTAACGAGGTCGAGCAGGACTCCTTCAATTCCGTCTACATGATGGCCGACTCCGGTGCTCGTGGTTCTGCCGCGCAGATTCGCCAATTGGCTGGTATGCGTGGCCTGATGGCCAAGCCGGACGGCTCCATCATCGAAACGCCGATCACCGCTAATTTCCGCGAAGGTCTTGACGTACTGCAGTACTTCATCTCCACCCACGGTGCTCGTAAAGGTTTGGCCGATACCGCATTGAAAACAGCCAACTCAGGCTACTTGACCCGACGTCTGGTTGATGTGGCGCAGGACATGGTGGTGCTGGAAGTGGATTGTGGAACGGATGATGGACTGTTGATGCAGCCCATCATTGAGGGTGGTGATGTGGTAGAGGCGCTCCGTGAGCGTATTCTAGGACGGGTCACAGCTGTACCTGTCTATGCACCTGGTAGCGACAAGGTAGTCTGCGAAGGTGGTGTGCTATTTGATGAAAAATGGGTTGAGATACTTGAGTCTGCGGGTGTGGACCAGGTGGTTGTTCGTTCCGCTATTACCTGTAATGCCAAAGTCGGTGTCTGTGCAAAGTGCTATGGACGTGATCTGGCGCGTGGCCATCAGGTCAATATGGGTGAATCGGTGGGCGTCATCGCCGCTCAGTCAATTGGTGAGCCAGGTACACAGCTTACGATGCGCACCTTCCACATCGGTGGTGCAGCCTCCCGTTCTGCAGCAGTCAACAATATCCAGGTTAAGTCTACTGGTATTGCAAAGCTGCACAACATCAAGACAGTAAAGCATTCAAGCGGTCATTTGGTTGCGACCTCCCGTTCCGGTGAGCTGACCATTGTTGATGAAGTTGGGCGTGAACGTGAACGCTATAAGGTTCCCTATGGTGCCACGCTACAGGTTGAAGATGGAAGCGCGGTGGATGGTGGACAGATCGTCGCCAACTGGGATCCTTACACCCATCCGGTTATTACCGAAGTTGCAGGTGTACTGCGTTTTGACGAATTTGTCGATGGCGTTACAGTACAGAAGAAGACCGATGAGGTTACTGGACTGAGTTCACTTGAGGTCATCGATCCCAAGCAACGCCCACCGGCCGGTAAAGATATCCGACCAATGGTCAAGCTCGTGGATGATAATGGTAAGGACCTCAACATTGCTGGCACCGATATTCCCGCTCACTACTATCTACCCGCTAATGCAGTAGTTAACGTGCAGGATAGCGCTGCAGTGGGTGTGGGTGACGTACTTGCTCGCATTCCACAGGAGTCATCCAAAACCCGTGATATCACCGGTGGTCTTCCCCGTGTGGCAGACCTGTTTGAGGCGCGCAAACCGAAGGATCCGGCAATTTTGGCTGAAGCAACAGGTACAGTGAGTTTTGGTAAGGACACCAAAGGTAAGCAGCGACTTATTATTACCGATTCTGAAGGTGAGCATCATGAAGAGCTGATTCCGAAATGGCGACATGTCAATGTGTTCGAGGGCGAACATGTAGAGAAGGGTGAAATGATCTCAGATGGAGAACTCAATCCCCATGACATTTTGCGCTTGAAAGGAGTGACGGATCTGGCTGAATACCTGGTGAAGGAAATACAGGATGTCTATCGCTTGCAGGGTGTAAAAATCAATGATAAGCACATTGAAGTAATCATTCGGCAAATGTTGCGCAAGGTCGAGGTGGCAGCTACTGGTGACAGCCACTTCCTGAAGGGGGAGCAGGTAGAGAAGTCGGCTCTGCTGGAAGAAGCTGAGAGGCTTCGTGCAGAGAGCAAACATCCAGCACTTTACACGCCGCTCTTGTTGGGCATCACAAAGGCGTCACTGGCCACTGAATCGTTCATTTCGGCTGCATCCTTCCAGGAGACGACACGTGTATTGACAGAAGCTGCGGTGCGCGGTCTGTCTGATCGTCTGCATGGTTTAAAAGAGAACGTGATTGTTGGACGACTCATACCATCGGGTACCGGCCTCTCCTTCCACAATGACCGTAGACGCAGACGTCAAGAGGAGCTGATGGAGCCTGAGGCTAAACCAGAGCTTGTGGTGGAAGAGGTTGAGCAGGCATTTAAGGAAGCACTCAACACCCCTGAGACTGAATGACCTGTTTCGGGGGGTATATTGTTACAGTCTCTTGACAAGAGGATAGAGCAAGCATAGAATGCGCGCTCCTTAGACAGGCCGGCCCATGCCGGCCTGTCGTTTCTGCCACTCAATTCGTCGACTAAGGCGTTGTTGGGTAAGGTTATTTTAACCAGAGAAAATGCATTCGCTTTTTGTTGTTTTAACTGCAACAGGAAGGATTCGGCTTCTCCGGTTTTTTTTGTGCATATAGCAAACATCACGTCCCTGGAGACGGAATAGATGGCGACAATTAACCAGCTGGTGCGTAAGCCCAGGAAACGTAAAGCCCAAAAGAGTAATGTGCCGGCACTGGAGTCCTGCCCGCAGCGGCGTGGCGTGTGTACTCGTGTCTATACTACGACACCTAAAAAACCAAACTCTGCACTTCGTAAGGTTGCGCGTGTCAGGTTGACCAATGGCTATGAAGTCTCGAGTTACATTGGTGGTGAGGGGCACAATCTGCAGGAGCACTCGGTGGTGCTTATTCGTGGTGGTCGTGTAAAGGACTTGCCTGGTGTTCGTTATCATGTGGTGCGTGGCAGTCTTGATACCTCGGGTGTCGAGAAGCGGCGTCAAGGTCGATCCAAGTACGGCGCTAAGCGTCCGAAAGGTTAGTAGTCTGCTGGTCAGACATTCTTCAACGAGTTTGAGATAGAGCAATGCCAAGAAGACGAGTTGCATCGAGGCGTGAGACACTGCCTGATCCTAAGTACGGAAGCCAGTTGCTGGCCAAATTCATCAATATGGTGATGCAGGACGGTAAAAAATCGGTTGCTGAGAAGATTCTCTATGTAGCACTGGACTCTGTAGCTGAGAAACGAGGCGGTGAGCCGCTTGAGTTGCTTGAGACAGCACTTGAGAATGTGCGCCCGCTGGTTGAGGTCAAGTCGCGCCGTGTTGGTGGTGCCACTTATCAGGTACCTGTCGAGGTGCGTCCCAATCGTCGTAACTCGCTTGCAATGCGTTGGCTTATTGATGCCTCCCGCAAGCGTAGTGAAAAGTCGATGGCGTATCGCCTGGCCGGAGAGTTGTTGGATGCTTCTGAAAACAAGGGTGCGTCAGTCAAGAAGAAAGACGATACGCATCGGATGGCAGAAGCAAACAAGGCATTCTCGCACTATCGCTGGTAAGCGATCTATTAATCTTAACTTAGCTCTTTAAAAACAGGTTTGTAACGTGGCACGGAAAACTCCTATCGAGCGCTATCGCAATATCGGTATCATGGCGCACATCGATGCTGGTAAGACGACGACAACTGAGCGTGTGCTCTATTATACTGGCGTATCTCACAAAATTGGTGAGGTGCATGACGGTGCGGCTACCATGGATTGGATGGAGCAGGAGCAAGAGCGGGGTATCACGATCACCTCAGCAGCCACGACCTGTTTCTGGAGCGGTATGGGGCAACAGTTTCCTGAGCATCGCTTCAATATCATCGATACTCCCGGACATGTAGACTTCACTATTGAGGTGGAGCGTTCATTGCGTGTACTTGACGGCGCCGTTTTCGTGCTGTGTGCCGTGGGGGGTGTTGAGCCCCAATCCGAGACTGTTTGGCGTCAGGCCAATAAATACAATGTACCCCGTATGGCGTTCGTCAATAAGATGGATCGTATGGGTGCTGACTTCTTTCGTGTGGTTGGCCACCTGAAAGATCGTCTCGGTGCCAACGCAATACCGATTCAAGTGCCGGTTGGAGCTGAAGAGGGTTTTAAAGGTGTTATCGACCTCATAAAGATGAAATCAATCGTCTGGAGTGAGGAGAATATGGGTACCCAGTTTGAGTATGCCGATATCCCGGCTGACCTGCAGGACACCTGTGACGAATGGCGTGAGCACATGGTTGAGGCTGCGGCGGAAGGCAATGATGAGTTGATGGAGAAATATCTGGAAGAGGGTGATCTTTCAGAAGAGGAAATCCTTGCGGGCCTGCGTGAGCGGACCCTGCGACTTGAAATTGTGCCGGTTACCTGTGGGTCGGCTTTTAAGAATAAAGGTGTTCAGGCGGTTCTGGATAAGATTATTGAAGTGATGCCGTCTCCTGTAGATGTACCCGCTATAACCGGTGTGCTGGATGACGCGGACGGGACAGAAGAGGCGCGACCATCTGATGACAGTGCGCCGTTCGCTGCTTTAGCGTTCAAGGTCGCAACAGATCCGTTTGTCGGTACGTTAACTTTCTTCAGGGCCTATTCGGGGACGCTGAAGTCAGGTGACTCGGTATATAATCCGGTGAAAGGAAAGAAAGAGCGTATCGGACGTATTCTTCAGATGCACTCCAACTCCCGTGAGGAGATCAAAGAGGTGCTGGCTGGAGACATTGCAGCTGCGGTGGGTCTTAAGGATGTCACCACTGGTGATACATTGTGTTCCTTGGATAAGCCAATAACGCTAGAGCGTATGGAGTTTCCTGAGCCTGTTATCTCCGTAGCTGTTGAGCCTAAGACCAAAACTGACCAGGAGAAAATGGGTATTGCCCTTTCTAAGCTGGCCCAGGAAGATCCTTCATTCCGAGTTAGTTCTGATGAAGAGTCGGGGCAGACAATTATCTCTGGTATGGGTGAGTTGCATCTCGATATTATCGTCGATCGCATGCGTCGTGAGTTCAAGGTTGAGGCAAATGTGGGCGCACCTCAGGTTGCCTACCGCGAAACCATCCGTAAATCGATTGAGAAGGAAGGAAAGTTTGTGCGTCAGTCAGGTGGTCGTGGTCAGTTTGGTCATGTCTATCTGCGCATCGAGCCTCAAGTGGCGGGTGAAGGTTACGAGTTTGTGAATGAGATTGTTGGCGGTGCAGTACCCCGTGAATACATTCCGGCTGTTGATAAGGGTATCCAAGAGGCGATGGGTAATGGTGTAATTGCTGGATATCCGATGGTGGATGTGAAGGTTACGCTTTACGATGGCTCGTACCATGATGTCGATTCCAGCGAGATGGCCTTTAAGATTGCCGGCTCTATGTGTTTTAAAGAGGGTGCTGCAAAAGCGAGGCCAGTCTTGCTTGAGCCAATGATGAAAGTCGAAGTCATTACGCCTGAAGAGTACATGGGTGACGTGATGGGCGACCTTAACAGTCGGCGCGGACTTGTTCAGGGTATGGATGACACACCGGCAGGAAGACAGATAAAAGCTGAAGTTCCATTGTCCGCGATGTTCGGTTATGCAACCGATTTACGCTCAGCCACTCAGGGCCGAGCAAATTACAGCATGGAATTTGCTAAATACGCAGAGGTGCCGGCTAGCATAGCTGACGCCGTCATCAAGAAACAGTAAACGGGTATAGGGGTAGCACTGTGTCCAAGGAAAAATTCGAACGCACAAAGCCGCATGTCAATGTGGGCACGATCGGTCACGTAGACCATGGTAAGACCACGCTGACGGCGGCCATCACGACGGTACAAGCGGCCAAGTTTGGCGGCGAGCAGCGTGCATTTGATCAGATAGATAACGCCCCGGAAGAGCGTGAGCGCGGTATCACCATTGCGACCTCGCATGTGGAATACGAATCAGAGTCACGCCACTACGCGCACGTTGACTGCCCCGGCCATGCGGATTATGTCAAGAACATGATCACGGGTGCGGCGCAGATGGACGGAGCGATCCTGGTGGTGTCAGCAGCAGACGGCCCGATGCCGCAGACCCGGGAGCACATTCTGCTGTCGCGTCAGGTAGGCGTACCGTACATTGTGGTCTACCTGAACAAGGCAGACATGGTGGACGATGAAGAGCTGCTGGAATTGGTTGAGATGGAAGTGCGAGAGCTGCTGGACAGCTACGAATTTCCAGGAGACGACACTCCGATCATCGTGGGTTCGGCCCTGAAGGCCCTGGAAGGGGATACCTCAGAGATTGGTAGCCAGTCGATCGACAAGCTGGTCGAAGCACTGGACAGTTACATCCCGGAGCCGGAGCGAGCGGTGGATGGAGCCTTTCTGATGCCGATCGAGGACGTATTCTCGATATCGGGACGAGGCACGGTAGTGACAGGGCGTGTTGAGCGCGGTGTAGTGAAGGTGGGAGAAGAGGTCGAGATAGTCGGCATTAAAGAGACCACCAAGACGACCTGTACCGGCGTAGAGATGTTCCGCAAGCTGCTGGATCAGGGCGAGGCTGGAGATAATGTGGGGGTGCTGTTGCGAGGCACCAAGCGAGACGAGGTAGAGCGCGGGCAAGTATTGGCGCACCCTGGCTCGATCACGCCGCACACGCATTTTGAGTGTGAAGTGTATGTATTGAGTAAGGACGAGGGTGGACGACACACCCCGTTTTTCAGTAACTACCGGCCACAGTTTTACTTCCGTACGACAGACGTAACAGGCGCCTGTGATCTGCCAGAAGGTGTAGAGATGGTGATGCCTGGAGACAACGTGAAGATGGTGGTGAATCTGATCGCGCCGATCGCGATGGAAGACGGCTTGCGCTTTGCGATTCGCGAAGGCGGCCGGACCGTGGGTGCCGGTGTGGTATCCAAGATTATCGAGTAAGAGATAATGGCTAACCAGAGAATACGAATTCGTCTGAAAGCATTTGATCATCGACTGATTGATCAATCTGCCCGTGAAATAGTGGAGACTGCCAAGCGCACTGGTGCGCATGTGCGTGGCCCTATTCCACTGCCGACAAAAAACGAGCGATATACCATTTTGGTTTCACCGCATGTCAATAAAGATGCCCGTGATCAATATGAGATTCGCACCCACAAACGTCTGCTCGATATTGTTGAGCCAACTGATAAAACTGTGGATGCATTGATGAAGCTCGATTTGGCTGCCGGCGTCGATGTGCAGATCAAACTGAACTGAGGTTAAGAACGATGGCGATTGGAGTAGTCGGCCGGAAGGCAGGAATGACCCGAGTATTTACCGAGCAGGGTGAGTCAATACCTGTCACGGTAATCGAGGTTGAACCCAACCGTATCACTCAATTGAAGAGTGAAGATGCGGACGGATATTTGGCTGTTCAGGTAACCACCGGATCCCCTAAGACCTCACGTGTGAATAAGCCTGCTTCTGGACACTTTGCGAAAGCGGGAGTGGAAGCCGGTCGTAATGTCTGGGAGTTCCGCACTCAGCAAACCGATATGGAAGGTATGGAAGTGGGTAGCGAAATTAAAGCTGACCATTTTGGGCCTGGACAGATCGTAGATGTGCGTGGCCGCTCCCAAGGTAAGGGTTTTCAGGGTGGCGTAAAACGTCATAACTTTCGGATGCAGGACGCGACCCATGGTAACTCGCTGTCTCATCGCGCGCCTGGTTCAATCGGGCAGTGCCAGACTCCGGGGCGCGTGTTTAAGGGCAAGAAAATGGCTGGCCAGATGGGTGCAGTGCAGCGTTGTCAGCAGAACCTAGAGGTTGTGCGTGTAGATACAGAACGCAATCTGTTGTTGGTCAGGGGTTCTGTGCCTGGTTCCAGAGGTGGTGATGTTATCGTCACTCCCGCTGTGAAGATGAAGAATAAAGGGTGACAGTAATGGATCTCAATGTACAAACAGCCGTAGGCGCTCAAACACTGGAGGTTTCAGATGAGATCTTTGGTGCAGAGTTTAAAGAGTCACTGGTCCATCAAGTGGTTTCTGCTTACATGGCAAGTGCTCGTGCCGGCACTAAGGCACAAAAAAACCGTGCAGCAGTAAGAGGTGGTGGCGCTAAACCTTTTCGTCAGAAGGGTACTGGACGAGCTCGGGCGGGTACCAGTCGAAGCCCTATTTGGCGAAGTGGTGGTGTGAATTTTGCCGCTAGCCCTCGCAGCTATGCACAAAAGGTTAATCGTAAGATGTACCGTGGTGCAATCCGTTCAATTCTTTCTGAGCTGAACCGCCAGGAAAGGCTCGTTATCGTCGATGAGATAAGTGTATCTCAACCGAAAACCAAGGAGTTGGTCGATAAGCTGAAAGGTATGGATTTGAGTGATGTATTAGTGGTCTCACTCAACCCGGACGAGAATCTTCATCTGGCTTCTCGCAATCTTTATGGCGTCGATGTGCGAGATGTTGATGAGATTGATCCGGTTAGTCTGGTAGCCTACGAGAAAGTGCTGGTTACCGAGGGTGCGGTGAAGAAACTTGAGGAGCGGCTGGCATGAACAATGAGCGTCTCATGAAGGTTCTTCTGAGTCCGGTAGTATCAGAGAAGAGCAGCATAATAGCTGATGCCAATCGGCAGTACACTTTTCGCGTTACTACTGATGCAACTAAGCGAGAAATTGCCAAGGCAGTTGAGAAACTGTTTGAGGTAGAAGTCGAGCAAGTGCAGGTAGTGAATTGTAAAGGTAAGCAAAAGCGCTTTGGTCAAGTAAACGGAAAGCGTTCTGACTGGAAAAAAGCATATGTTCGTCTCAAGCCGGGTAGCGATATCGATTTCGCAGCCGGTGCGTGAGCAAGTAAAACAGGATTGGGATAATGGCAGTCGTTAAAACAAAACCGACCTCTGCAGGCCGCAGGTTTGTGGTTAAGGTTGTCAATGATGAGCTCCATAGGGGTGAACCTTTTGGGCCGCTATTGGCAAAGAAGAGTAAGAGTGGCGGTCGTAACAACAACGGTCGAATAACTACTCGTCATCGTGGTGGTGGCCACAAGCAGCGTTACCGCATTATCGATTTTAAGCGTAATAAAGAGGCAATACCGGCAACTGTAGAGCGTCTGGAGTATGATCCAAACCGTACAGCACGTATTGCACTGATCCGCTATGCGGATGGCGAACGCACTTATATCATTGCGCCAAATAACCTGCATGTAGGTGACAAGATTGAGTCAGGTTCTGGCGCGCCGATCAAGACAGGTAACTGCTTACCATTAAGAAATATTCCACTGGGTTCAGTGATGCATTGCATCGAAATGAAGCCTGGAAAAGGTGCACAGATCGCTCGCTCCGCTGGAGCATCAGTTCAGTTGGTCGCTCGTGAAGGTGGATATGCTACCTTGCGTTTGCGCTCAGGAGAGATGCGTAAAGTACCTGCTGATTGTCGTGCTGTAATCGGTGAAGTATCCAACTCTGAGCATACGCTTCGTTCACTGGGAAAAGCCGGGGCGAAACGCTGGAAGGGTGTACGTCCAACAGTACGTGGTGTCGCCATGAATCCGGTTGATCATCCGCATGGAGGTGGCGAAGGTCGTACCTCAGGCGGGCGACATCCCGTATCGCCATGGGGCACGCCAACCAAAGGGTATAAAACCCGCACCAACAAACGTACGAATAAGATGATCGTGCGCCGTAGAAACCGTAAATAATTGATTAGGGGTTAGAGTCGTGCCACGTTCAATCAGAAAAGGCCCATTCATAGACCACCATCTGACAAAGAAGGTGGATGAGGCAGTAGCCCAGAACAATAAGCGTCCTATCAAGACCTGGTCACGGAGATCGGTCGTCATCCCGGAGATGGTGGGATTGACCATTGCTGTTCACAACGGTAAGCAGCATGTACCGGTACTGGTATCAGAAAATATGGTTGGACATAAATTGGGTGAGTTTGCGCAGACCCGCACCTATCGCGGTCATTCCGCAGATAGGAAGTCCACGTAAAGGATATGACGATGCAGACAACAGCAAAATTGCGTCATGCCCGCATCTCTGCTCAAAAAGGACGCTTGGTCGCTGACCAGATTCGCGGTCTTCCTGTTGAGCAGGCCCTCAATATCCTGACATTCAGTAAGAAGAAGGGCGCGGAGCTGGTAAAAAAGGTTCTTGAATCGGCAATCGCCAATGCGGAACACAATGACGGCGCCGATATTGATGAATTGAAGGTTTCGGCCGTCAGTGTTGATGAAGGTCCGACTATGAAACGTATCCGTGCTCGCGCCAAGGGGCGTGCATCCAGGATTCTCAAGCGCACCAGCCACATTAACGTGACTGTCGCGGAAAAGTAACAGGCAAGAGAGGCCGAAATGGGTCAGAAAGTACATCCAACTGGGATACGTCTTGGCATCGTCAAAGATTGGACGTCCAAGTGGTATGCAGATTCCAAGCACTATGCAGATCTGTTGAATAATGATCTCGAAGTCCGTGATTTCTTGAAAAAGAAACTGTCACAGGCTTCAGTCAGTCGAATTCAAATCGATCGTCCGGCCAACAATGCCCATATTACTGTCCATACGGCACGACCGGGATTGGTAATCGGTAAAAAAGGTGAGGATATCGACGCCTTGAGAGCTGAGGTCTCAGGCATGATGGGTATCCCTGTTCATATGAGCATTGAGGAGATCCGCAAGCCGGAGCTGGATGCGCAATTGGTCGGCGAGAGTATTGCTCAACAGTTGGAACGTCGTGTGATGTTCCGTCGTGCTATGAAGCGAGCCGTTCAAAATGCAATGCGCCTGGGTGCCGAAGGCATCAAAGTTCATATCAGCGGGCGCCTAAATGGCGCTGAGATTGCACGTTCTGAATGGTATCGTGAAGGCCGCGTTCCACTACATACACTGCGAGCAGACATTGACTATGGCTTCGCTGAAGCAAATACCACCTACGGTATTATCGGCGTCAAAGTATGGGTCTTCAAAGGTGAAGTCTACGGTGACCGTGAGGAAGTGGAAGTGGAAACTAAGACAGCCTCACCGAGTAAGAGGTCGTAAGTCATGTTGCAACCAAAACGGACAAAATTTCGAAAGCAGCACAAAGGACGCAATCGCGGTTTAGCAATAACGGGTAGCGATGTCTCCTTTGGTGAGTTCGGCTTGAAATCAACGGGCAGAGGTCGTCTTACGGCAAGGCAGATTGAGTCAGCGCGTCGCGCCATAACTCGACACGTAAAACGTGGCGGTAAAATCTGGATTCGTGTCTTTCCAGATAAACCAATCACTAAAAAGCCGTTGGAAGTACGCCAAGGTAAAGGTAAGGGTAATGTTGAATACTGGGTAGCTCAGATTCAACCGGGCCGAATGCTTTATGAGATTGAAGGTATCTCTGAAGAGTTGGCCCGCGAGGCATTTGCACTCGCTTCTGCCAAGCTGCCTGTTTCTACTGCATTCGTGAAGCGGACGGTAATGTAATGAAAACATCTGAACTTAGAGCAAAATCGCAACAAGAACTAACGACCGCACTCGATGAACTTTTAAAAGAGCAGCTTTATCTGCGCATGCAGCGTGGTACTGGACAATTGGCCAAGCCTTCTCGCATGAATGAGGTTCGCAAGGATATTGCACGGGTTAAGACTCTTATGAACGAACAGAAGTCGGGTAATGCATCATGAGTGAGCAACAGACAACTAACCGTACACTGGTTGGGCAGGTCGTCAGTAGTGCAATGGATAAATCCATCACTGTAACTGTTGAACGTCTCGTAAAGCATCCGGTGTACGGTAAGTTTATGCGTCGTTCAACTAAAGTACATGCGCATGACGAGGCAAACGAGTGTCAGAAAGGGGATAAGGTGATGGTAGAACAGTGCCGTCCCCTGTCGAAAACCAAAACATGGCGTTTGGTAAAAGTACTGGAGCGTGCTAGCTGAGTGATATGCTCAGCATGCGTCCATTCGAAACTATTTGGAATTAGGGCAATACCATGATTCAGATGCAGACCAACCTCAGTGTTGCTGATAACAGTGGTGCTAAGCGGGTTCAGTGCATAAAGGTGCTAGGTGGTTCACATCGTCGTTATGCCGGGATCGGAGACATTGTGAAGGTCAGTGTCAAAGATGCAATACCTCGAGGCAAAGTGAAGAAAGGCGATGTCTACAATGCAGTTGTTGTACGTACTACCAAGGGTGTACGTCGTCCCGACGGCTCGGTGATACGTTTCGATACCAATGCAGCGGTGCTTTTGAATAATGCGCTGCAGCCTATCGGCACTCGCATATTCGGCCCCGTTACCCGTGAATTAAGGAGTGAGCGATTTATGAAAATCATCTCGCTTGCTCCAGAAGTTTTGTGAGGCAGCATTAATATGGCTAACAAGATTAAAAAAGGTGACGAAGTCATCGTTATTGCCGGTAAGGATAAAGGTAAACGCGGCACTGTAGTCAAAAGGCTACAGGAAGACCGGCTGGTAGTTGAAAACGTCAATATGGCGAAAAAACATACCAAACCGAATCCGAATAAAGGCGAACCAGGCGGAATCCTTGATAAGGAGATGCCACTGCACATCTCAAACGTCGCTCTATACAACCCGGAAACCGGTAAGGGCGATCGTGTTGGATTTAAAATTCTAGAAGACGGCAAAAAGGTTCGGATATTTAAATCGAATCAAGAAGTCGTCGATATTTAAGGCGTGATCAGACATGGTAAGGTTACAGCAACATTATAAAGAAACTGTGGTCCAGGAACTAATGGGCAAGTTTCAGTTCAGCAGCATAATGCAGGTGCCTAAGATTACCAAGGTTACCCTGAATATGGGTGTTGGTGAGGCGATTGGCGACAAGAAAATCCTGGAACACGCAGTAGGAGACATGGAGAAGATTGCAGGTCAAAAAGCAATCATTACACATGCTCGAAAATCGATTGCAGGATTTAAAGTCCGTGAAGGATGGCCGATCGGTTGTAAGGTTACCTTGCGCCGCGAGCGGATGTATGAGTTTCTTGACCGTCTTATTAATGTCGCGATTCCGCGTATCCGAGATTTTCGAGGACTGAATGGTAAAGCCTTTGATGGCCGTGGCAACTACTCCATGGGTGTTAAAGAACAGATCATGTTTCCAGAGATTGATTACGACAAGATCGATGCGCTGCGTGGATTGGATATTACCATTACCACTACAGCACGTACCGATGAAGAGGGTCGTGCATTACTGGAAGCCTTCAAATTCCCCTTTAAGAACTGAGTTTTAAATATGGCAAAGAAGAGCATGATTGCACGCGAATTCAAACGTGCGCAGACAACTTCACGCTACGCTTCCAAGCGTAATGCACTGAAGGCTGTAGTTAAAAACCCTAACAGCAGTTTTGAAGAGATAGAGCAGGCAACTTTGAAACTACAGAAATTGCCCAGGGATGCAAGTCCGTCTCGAAAGCGAAATCGCTGTCGAGTGACCGGACGGCCTCATGGCGTGTACCGTAAATTCGGTCTCTGCAGAAATAAATTGCGCGAGGCGGCAATGCGTGGAGATATACCGGGGCTTGCTAAAGCGAGTTGGTAAGAGTATTATTTTGCGCCTTTATCCGGAGCAGGTACTGGTCCGGTGGTTTTACTTTTTGGGTATCGCGCCATAAAGGCGGACTGACCTCAGGAGCTCTAATATGAGTATGTCAGATCCCATCGCGGATATGCTTACGCGCATCCGCAATGGCCAGGCAGCTAAGAAAGCAACTGTCGAGCTGCCTTCCTCTAAGCAAAAGCTGGCAATTGCTAATCTTCTGAAAAATGAAGGATTTCTTAAGGAAGTCTCTGTAAATAGCGAATCAACTAAACCTATCCTTGTGCTAGAGTTGAGCTATTTTCAAGGTCGCCCCGTCATCGATATCATCAAGCGTGTAAGTCGTCCTGGTCTTCGTGTCTACAAAGGTAGAGACGAACTTCCTAAGGTGCGTGGTGGTCTTGGTCTGGCGATTATATCCACTTCTCAAGGTGTGATGACAGACCGAGCTGCCCGAGAGATCGGACAGGGCGGAGAAGTTGTCGCCTTTGTCGCCTAGAGGTTATTGATATGTCACGCGTAGCTAAGAGTCCTATATCGATACCATCTGGCGTTACTGTAAAAAGAGCTGACCAATCGCTGAGTGTCAAGGGACCTAAGGGTGAAATTGCAATGAACATGCACCCGATGGTCGATGTTACAGAAGAAGACAACACGCTGAACATTTCACCTAAAGCTGAGAGTAAATCTGGATGGGCCATGGCTGGCACAATTCGCGCCCTGGTCAATAACATGGTTACTGGTGTCAGCCAGGGATTTGAAAAGAAACTTCAGTTGGTGGGCGTTGGTTATCGTGCACAGGCAGGCGGTAAATCACTTAATCTCAATCTTGGTTTCTCGCACCCAATTGATTACCCAGTGCCTGAAGGTATCAGCAGCATAGCAACACCTTCGGCAACTGAGATAATTGTCAGTGGAAGCGACAAGCAGCGAGTTGGCCAGGTGGCTGCGGAGATCCGGGCCTATCGTCCGCCTGAACCTTACAAGGGTAAGGGTGTACGTTATTCTGATGAGCACGTTGTGCGTAAAGAAGCCAAGAAGAAATAGGGTATAACGATGGAAAAGAAAATATCACGTATACGTCGTGGACGTCGAACACGAGCCAAGATTCAAGAGCTCGGTGCTTATCGTCTGTCTATTCATCGTACACCCCGCCATATTTATGCCCAGGTGATTAGTCCTGATGGCGCAAATGTATTAGCGAGTGCCTCTACGCTTGATAAAGCCATTCGTAGTGAAATCAATGGTGCCAGTGGAAATGTCAGTGCTGCAACGGTAGTGGGGAAGTACATTGCTGAGAGAGCCAAATCCGCTGGTGTTGAAAATGTTGCCTTCGATCGTTCAGGTTTTAGATACCACGGTCGTGTGAAGGCGCTTGCTGATGCGGCCCGTGAAGCCGGTCTCCAATTTTAAAGGTTCAGGATTATGGCAAATTTTAGTGCGAAGCCTGAGGGTGACGATCTGCTTGAAAAGCTGGTCAATGTAAACCGGGTAGCAAAAGTAGTAAAAGGTGGCCGCCAATTCGGTTTTTCCGCCTTAACTGTCGTTGGTGATGGCAAGGGTCGCGTCGGCTTCGGAACGGGTAAAGCCCGCGAAGTACCTGTAGCTATACAGAAGGCGATGGAAACGGCACGTAAGAACATGGTGTCTATCAGACTGAATGGTTCTACATTGCAATATCCTGTAATGGGCAGACATGGTGCAGCCAGGGTTCACATGCAACCTGCTTCAGACGGTACCGGTATCATCGCCGGCGGTGCGATGCGAGCGGTTTTCGAGGTTCTTGGTGTACAGAATGTTTTAGCCAAGTGTATCGGGACAAACAATCCCATGAACGTTGTTCGGGCCACTATCAATGGCTTGAATGAGATGACAGATGCTGAATCCGTCGCACTTAAGCGCGGTAAGAGTGTCGAAGATATCCTGGTGGGGTAAGTCATGGTAAAAAAGAAAACAATGCAGGTGACTCTGACTCGCAGCACAAGTGGCCGCCTAGCAAGCCATAAAGCATGTGTTACTGGGTTAGGGCTGCGACGCATGTACCAGATTGTCGAGGTAGAGGATACTCCTGCTACTCGGGGTATGGTGAATAAAGTTAATTATATGGTTAAGGTAGTGGAGGCTTAAAATGCGCTTAAATACACTACAGCCAGCTCCAGGTAGTAAACCAGCTCGAAAACGTGTCGGCCGCGGTATTGGTAGCGGTCTCGGAAAAACCTGTGGGCGTGGTCACAAGGGGCAGAAATCCCGTTCCGGCGGTTTTCAAAAGGTTGGTTTTGAAGGTGGCCAGATGCCCCTCCAGAGAAGACTGCCAAAGATCGGTTTTACCTCACGCATTTCCATGTCAACCGCACAAGTACGACTTGGTGAGTTGGCTAAAGTGGAAGGTGACGTCATCGATCTTGAAACCTTACAGAAGGCAAATGTCGTCACACGCTCAATCAAGAAAGTGAAAATATTTGCATCTGGTGCAATCGATCGCGCAGTTACTGTAAAGGGACTGGGTGTTTCAAAGGGTGCGAAAGCTGCAATCGAAGCAGCTGGCGGTAAGGTCGAATAAGTTATGGCCAATCAAGGTTCACCGATGATGGGGGCTCTAGGTAACATGGGTCGGTTGACGGAACTTCGTCAACGACTTTTGTTTGTTGCTGGTGCTCTACTGGTGTTCCGCATTGGTACCTTCATACCGGTACCTGGTGTGAATCCAGTTGCCTTGGCAGCGCTTTTTGAGCAAGCTCAAGGTTCGATTCTGGATATGTTCAATATGTTTTCAGGCGGTGCTCTGGAGCGTGCCAGTTTGTTTGCTCTTGGCATTATGCCTTACATATCCGCCTCGATTATTATGCAGTTAATGTCTGCCGTTATCCCTACCCTGGAGCAACTTAAAAAAGAGGGTGAGGCAGGACGCAGAAAAATAACTCAATATACCCGCTACGGAACTGTCGTTTTAGCGACATTTCAAGCAGTCGGTATTTCAATCGCCCTGCAAAGCCAGACTGTTGGTGGAGAGACGATTGTCATACATCAAGGTGTGGGCTTTGTTGTAACTGCAGCTGTCTCATTGGTTACAGGTACGATGTTCCTGATGTGGTTGGGTGAGCAAATCACCGAGCGTGGTATCGGAAACGGTATTTCAATGATCATTTTTGCGGGCATTGTAGCTGGGTTGCCAGCGGCTATCGGTGGGACACTAGAGCTTGCGAGAACAGGTGAACTGAATGCGCTTACAATTCTTTTCCTGTTTGTATTGGCAATTGCTGTTACTGCTTTTGTCGTATTCGTAGAGCGTGGACAACGACGGATAACGATTAACTATGCAAAGCGTCAGCAGGGTAGGAAGATGTTGGCTGCTCAAAGTACGCATTTGCCGCTCAAACTCAATATGGCTGGGGTAATACCACCTATTTTTGCATCGAGTATTATTCTATTTCCGGCAACACTTGGACAGTGGTTTGGAAATACTGAGGATACACGCTGGATACAGGATATATTCTCCAAGTTATCTCCTGGTGAGCCGGTCTATGTCATGGCTTATGCAGCAGCGATCATCTTTTTCTGTTTTTTCTATACAGCATTAGTGTTCAATTCTCGTGAGACGGCTGATAATTTGAAGCGCTCGGGGGCCTTTATTCCAGGAATAAGACCAGGTGATCAGACAGCTAAGTATATCGATAACGTCATGTCGAGACTGACGATGGCCGGCGCAATCTATATTACTTTGGTTTGCCTGCTACCGGAATTTCTAATAGTCGGTTGGAATGTACCCTTCTACTTTGGCGGTACCTCACTATTGATTATCGTGGTAGTGGTTATGGATTTCATGGCGCAAGTACAAGCACACCTGATGTCACACCAATACGAAGGCTTGATGAAGAAAGCCAATCTGAAAGGGTAGTGGCGCAGGGCTGTTACGTTAACGAATCTTGACCAGTATGGAACATATTTTGGAGTCTATATCATGAAAGTGCGTGCATCGGTAAAGAAAATCTGCCGCAATTGCAAGATCGTGCGCCGGAATGGCGTTGTCAGAGTGATCTGTAAAGAAGGACGCCATAAGCAGCGTCAGGGTTAATCACAGCGAAAAATTTCCTACGTCCGCTTGATAGAGGCGGTTGTGTAGGGTAGTATTGCTCGTTTACCTCTGGTGGAGAGCCAGGGGTTTCTTCAGGAGATTTAGAGATGGCTCGAATTGCAGGGGTCAACATTCCAGACCGGAAACATGCGGTTATAGCGCTGACATCAATATTTGGTATCGGGCGCTCGCGAGCGGGTGATATTTGTAAAGAAGCCGGCATCGAACCTGATACAAAAATACAAGAACTCAGCGAGGATCAAGTTGAATCGATACGTGCGATAGTGGCTCGTTTTTCGGTAGAAGGTGATCTGCGCCGTGAAGTCTCGATGAATATCAAGCGTCTGATGGATTTAGGTTGTAATCGTGGGATTCGCCACCGTCGCGGTTTACCGTTGCGTGGCCAGCGTACTCGCACAAATGCGAGAACGCGTAAAGGTCCTCGTCGCCCAATCAAGCGCTAAACAAACATATTTTACGAATCTGTAGGTACAGAAGATGGCAAAACCCAGTAACCGTGCCAAGAAAAAGGTAAGGAAGAGTGTGACCGACGGGGTCGCTCACATCCACGCCTCTTTCAATAACACAATTATCATGATTAGCGACCGTCAGGGAAATACCCTGGCTTGGGCAACGTCTGGTGGGTCCGGATTTCGTGGATCTAGGAAAAGTACACCCTTTGCCGCTCAGGTCGCTGCAGATCGCGTAGGCCAGATGGTCAAGGAGTACGGGGTAAAAAAACTTGATGTCAATGTCAAGGGTCCGGGGCCAGGTCGCGAATCGGCAGTTCGCTCACTGAATAATGCAGGGTTTAAAATAACCAGCATTTCCGACGTAACGCCTATTCCTCATAATGGCTGTCGTCCCCCCAAGAAGCGCCGCGTCTAATTACTGGAGTTACATGAATCATGGCAAGGTACATCGGACCTAAGTGCAAACTGAGTCGTAGAGAGGGGACTGACCTCTTTCTCAAGAGTCGCGTTCGCTCACTTGATTCCAAATGCAATATGGAAAAGGTGCCTGGACAGGCGGGTGATCGTCGTCGTCGGGTGTCTGATTACGGCCTGCAGTTGCGCGAAAAGCAGAAGGTACGTCGAATCTACGGTGTTATGGAAAAACAGTTCCGTAACTACTATAAAGCTGCAGCTCAGAATAAGGGTGCAACGGGTGAGAACCTGTTGCAATTGCTTGAGACGCGTTTGGACAATATTGTCTATCGTATGGGGTTTGGGGCTACACGCGCGGAGGCTCGCCAACTGGTAAGTCACAAGGCGATTGAGGTTAACGGCAAGGTTGTAAATGTACCTTCCTTTAAGCTTGCAGCTGAAGACGAAGTCTCCATCCGCGAAAAAGCAAAAAAGCAGCTTAGAATTCAAGGGGCACTTGAACTGCAAGGGCAGTTTGGTTTTGTTGATTGGGTTGAAGTTGATCCCAAGGCAATGAAAGGTAAGGTAAAGCGAATACCTGATCGTTCCGATCTATCTGCTGAGATTAATGAGCAACTGGTCGTCGAGCTCTACTCTAAGTAAGTCTTGACGAGGGAACATACATGACCGAAAGCGTTACGGAATTTCTCAAGCCTCGCATCGTTAATGTTCAGCCTGTCACCGCTACACGAGCGAAGGTGACACTTGAACCATTAGAGAGAGGTTTTGGACATACATTGGGTAATGCGCTAAGGCGCATCCTTCTCTCATCAATGCCTGGAAGTGCTATCACTGAGGTAGAGATAGCTGATGTACTCCATGAGTACACGACTATGGAAGGCGTTCAGGAAGATGTCCTGGATGTACTTCTCAATCTCAAGCAAGTTGCAATCGTCATGCATACACGTGACGAAGCAACGTTAAAGCTGCAGAAAAAGGGACCTGGGCAAGTATTGGCTAGCGACATTACGTTAGATCACGATGTTGAGATCGCCAACCCTGATCATATTATCGCAACCCTGACAAAATCGGGCGAGATCAATATGACACTGAATGTTCGTCGTGGACGCGGTTACCATCCAGCGGCAGCGCGACAGGGAAGTGCAGGTGATGAGCGTCCGATTGGAATGTTACAGGTAGATGCCTCATTCAGCCCTATCAGAGAAGTGGCATACAGCGTAGAGGCTGCCCGTGTTGAACAGAACACCGGCCTTGATCGTCTTGTGATAGAGCTTGAAACAAATGGTACGATAGATCCTGAAGAGGCTATCAGACGCTCAGCTAGCATTCTGCGCGACCAACTGTCAGTTTTTGTTGATCTTGAAGCTGAAGCGGCTGAGTCAATTGCAGAGCCAGAAGAGCCGGCAATTGATCCTATTCTGCTACGGCCTGTTGACGACCTTGAGCTCACTGTACGCTCTGCGAACTGTTTAAAAGCTGAAAATATATTCCTTATCGGTGATCTTATTCAGCGCACAGAAGTAGAGTTGCTCAAAACACCTAATCTGGGCAAAAAGTCTCTCACTGAGATCAAAGACGTACTTGCTCGTCGAGGGCTGTCACTGGGGATGCGTCTTGAGCATTGGCCACCTGAAAATATCGAAGAGCAACTGACTCATTGAATTCAGTTGTCCTGACCTTTTATTAACTATTGAATTTGTGGAAGTTGACCCATGCGCCATCGTAAATCTGGACGGCAGCTGAATCGTAACAGTAGCCATCGCAATGCCATGTTCAGAAACATGACTGTCTCATTGATCAATCACGAATTGATTAAGACAACCCTGCCTAAGGCAAAAGAGTTGCGTCGTGTTGCTGAACCTCTTATTACAATGTCTAAAACAGACAATGTTGCAAAACGTAGGCTGGCATTCTCACGGCTGCGTGACAATGCAGCAGTCGGTAAGTTATTTGCTGAACTAGGACCTCGATATCAGGAGAGAGCTGGCGGATATCTGCGCATACTGAAGTGCGGTTACCGTGATGGGGATCAAGCGCCAATGGCTTACGTTGAGTTAGTAGACCGTCCGATTCCGGAAGTCACGGAAGATGCTGAGGCTGGGTAATCTCCCCATTAATAATGGGACTCAAAAGTAGTCACTGTTAAGCTGTCTGAGCCAGCTTCTGTATCGGGGTGATTCCACCTAAT
>JAHXHU010000131.1 GCA_025656375.1 Candidatus Thiodiazotropha sp. (ex Ustalcina ferruginea)
TGTCACCCCCTTCATCGACCAGGATCAATTCATGTCCCTCCGACCTCAGAGGCTGTAAATCAAGCAGGTACTGCTTGAGCAACTCACCCTCATTCAGGTAAGGAAAATGATGCACAGCCTAGATTTCCTATCAATCAGCAAGCGCCCCGCCGCAACTACTACCCTGACCGGCAGTACAACCGTAACAGTGCTCAGCTACCTGAATGGAAAGCCCCTCCAGGTCGACATCAAACAGATCCTTGAGTCGCGGTTGAAATTTATCACCAGTCCTCAGATGGATCTTCAACATCTGATTAAAGTCACAGTCATAGACAAAGCCCCGCCAATCGACACTCAGTAGATGAGGACACATGACATTCTGAAGGTTGCAGGGTTGGTAGGCATTCCGTAAAAGCTGCAAATAGTTGTCGAATTCGCCTTTCGACTGCAGATAACTGCCAAACCGCTGAATCGGCATATTGGTAATGGTCAATAGTTGATTGAAATGGATACCATAGCGGTCCAGCAACCGCTTCCGATACTCAGATTCCAGCGGCCCTTGTGGTGGAGGCAGGCTTGGACCCAATGGGTTGTAGACAAGATTCAATACAAGCCCACTCTCCGGCATCCCATAACCAAGTTGATTTAACTTGATCAATGCCTCAATACTCTGTGAATAACTCCCCTTGCCTCGTTGTTGATCGACATTCTCTTCCAGATAACAGGGAAGGGATGCGACCACTTCAACCTGCTGTGCAGCAAGAAAATCGGCCAGGCCATCCTGCCCCACTTCCAAAAGAATAACCAGGTTACTGCGATCGATGACATGGATACCCAGCTGTTTTGTCTGCTCCACCAGATAGCGGAAATTTGGATTTAACTCCGGTGCGCCACCTGTCAGATCAAGCTGTTTGATATTATGATGCTGTAGGAAGGCGAGTACATCCTCAGCAGTGTCACGACTCATCTCTTCTGTTCGCTTGGGACCCGCATTGACATGGCAGTGCACGCAAGAGAGATTGCAACGAAACCCAAGGTTGACCTGCAACGTTTCGAGCCTTCCCCGACTGACAGCAGGAAAGCTACTGGGTTGGAGTAGATGTACCGTATCAAGCATTTCTGTTCCTAGTGATCATTTCTAAAGCCATCACAGTGAGGTACGTCAAATCAGGTAAAATGGATGTCATATTGAGTCTTGAGCACAATCAGAGTATCGCAACCGACACCATTTAGACCGGTTATCTCATTGTTTTTAATGATTGTTATAAGTTTTCGCCGATCTCTCTCTTTCATAACTGTTTGAACCAGTTCTAACATTTGCACTCAAACCAAAATACTATACATTTAGATATTGCTAATATACTGATGGTTAATTTCATCCGAGGAGTTTAAGAGATGTTACCCATATTCTTAGGCCTGATTCTCGCAATGCTGTTCGGCATGATGTCGTTCTTTGTGTATGGACTTGAAGGATTAATCAACTACCCGTGGATCGATACCGTGTTTTGGGTACTGATCCTTACAGGTACAACTATTACACTGATCAACGAAGTCGGTCAATGTCTGGCCTGTAAACTCAAGAGAAGACTAGCCATTGAATGGTTTGAACGATACTGCAGCGAACTGGTCTGTGCAAAGTAGAATATTTCCTTCCTTGTGTAGTGTCATTACCCTTAATCTTGTTTGCCCAGTCCAACACTAAACAGTAAACTGCTGTTTGTCATAAAAAATGCATAGCTTATGACCCGTACCGCTTTTTTCGGTTGTTTTGGGTTAGTCACTTAAAAATTTGGTGTTTCTGCGTGTAACATTACTCACCCTTTCGTCAGCACTCGGAAACTACGTATTCGGTGCTGATCCAGAGCCACAAATACTGTCTTCTGCCCTCGTAGCTCAGCAGGATAGAGCAATCGCCTCCTAAGCGATAGGTCACAGGTTCGACTCCTGTCGAGGGCACCAATCTTGAGAATGAGCAAACTATCCGGTAGGGGTACCATAAGGTGAAATCATCATACCCACTCCCTCGCAACCTTCTGTTGATGCTGTTTTTGGGTTGTCAATGGTTTTGTTGCAGCACTTTTGCGGCTGTTGCTGAAGGTCAGGTAACCGGTATTCAAAGTGGTAATCAAATTACCCTCAAATTGTTAGATGGCCGACAACGAAAGGTCAAACTTTTAGGGATCCGAGTACCTTCAGCAAACAGACGCTCAGCTGAAATTGCCAAGCGCCATATCAATATGCTGCTGGCAGGCCGATTTGTCAGCATCGAATACGAAACGCTTTTACCCAGTGGTGTTATACTCGGAACTGTTCTGCATGGTGGCTCGGATATCGCATTACGTATGCTCCAGGCCGGATTGGCAGAGGTTGCAGACCACCGATATCTTCAGCCTTTGCAATTGAGAAGCTATTCTGAAACAGAGGCCTTTGCCCGTTCTAGAGGGATGGGTTTCTGGCGAAAGTCTAGATAAACCAAACCACAGCTTACATTACTTGCGAGATTGTCCGATGGGAAAAAAAGCCGATAAAGCGGGTAGGAAAAAGGAAAAAATAATAGAGAAACAGAATAAAAAAAGAGAGAAAAAAACTAAAAAACTCAAGCAAAAAGCATCCACGATCACCCCTGAACAACGCCTGGATATGATTGCCACTGCTGCCTACTATATCGCAGAAAAACACGGCTTCGATCCTCTAAGGGCAACACAAGACTGGGAGGATGCTGAGCAGCAGATCGACGCAATTCTCAAATCGATCCCATAGGTTTAAACGCAAGGGTACGGCCCTGCCGCACCGATTTCTTGGCCAGCAGATCCACACACCTTTGAGACAACACTCAGCAGTATCAACCACTCATCCATTAATCAGGCATGCTTATGGTTTGGCAGAACCGTACTCTATGATATTTGACAGAGTGGTGTATAAAAAATAGCGTCCATATTGCCGTGATGGTCTAATCCTTCACATCAGGTTCTTTCTTGCTGAGACGTTTCAGGTTCTCATGTAAAGCGACTTCCAGTGCCTTATAGACCTTTAGCTGGGCTAGCTGGTAGCGGGTCTGGGGCTCTCCAACAAGTTCAAGCCGGGCACCAAAATAGGCAAGGTCCGCCTCCAGAGAGATCGGATTCAAGTTAACCCTTAATTTGTTGTTCTGTTGATCGGACAATATCTTAAAACCTTTGCATCCTTTCGACAGCCCTGTAGCTGGTGGAGTGTCCTATACTTGGGGCCTGGCGAAGGGTTACCTCCCTAGATATTAGGGTTTCCAAAGATGAGATGCCTTACTCACCCTTTTGATCAGCAGCAGGAAACTTTGTTTTTAGCTGCTGATCTATACAGTTACAAACCTTTTTTACCTGACTGCACTAGTTTAGCAGAGGAAAGTGATGAATCGTGATAGAGATTTGAGGAAATATTCTCCAACATCTTCTGTCAAGCCATCTGCCTGTGCTAACATTTACTAATAGCTGCCCAAAAATAAATAATCCACCACCAAACCCTGACGGGCTATACACATAATGAGCAATATCCTGGATTTACTCAGATCCACCTCCGCCTATTCCGGCGGTAACGCTACCTTCGTTGAAGACCTCTACGAAAGTTATCTCAAAGACCCTGAAAGCATCCCTCAAGACTGGCGCCGACAGTTTGACGGGCTCCCCAACCGGGGGCGTATAGATACCGCCCATGAACCCATCAGACAGCGTTTCCTCCATTTGGTTAAGGAGAAACGTTCTGCCACTGCAACCCCACAGGAGAGTCTCTCACCTGGCGCAGCGGAACAACAGGCCTCTGTCTTGCGCTACATCAATGGCTATCGCATGCGCGGTCACCAGAATGCAAACCTGGATCCACTGAAATTGCGTGACCCTGTGCATGTCGATGATCTCGATCTGTCGTACCACAAGCTGGATAAGCTTGATCAGAATTCAATATTCAATACCGGCTCGCTGTTTGCGCCTGAACGCATGCCGCTACGTGACATTATTGAACTGGTTAAAAAGAGCTACTGCGGCAGTATCGGCACAGAATATGGTCATATCACCAGCACCAAACAGAAGCGCTGGATTCAGGAGCGCATTGAGCAAAGACATCTGTTTCAGAAGATCGATAGCGAGCAAAAATTCTGGCTTTTAACCCTGCTGACTGCGGCAGAGGGTATCGAGAAGTACCTGCATACGCGTTATGTGGGGCAAAAGCGGTTCTCCCTTGAAGGGGGTGAGTCCCTGATCCCGTTATTGGATGATCTGATTCAGCATGGTGGTAGCAACGGTATCAGCGAGGTCGTCATAGGCATGGCTCATCGCGGGCGTATCAATGTCTTGACCAACATCCTCGGTAAACCTCCAAAAGAGATTTTTGATGAATTCGAAGGCCGGGTATCCGTTGACCCCGAACGTCTTGCCGGTGATGTAAAATATCACATAGGTTTCTCGAGCGATATTGATACGCCCGGAGGTATCGTTCATCTTGTGTTGGGCTTTAACCCCTCACATCTTGAGATTATCAATCCCGTCATTGAGGGTTCAGTACGGGCAAGACAGCGTAGACAGGGCGACCATGATGGTACCCAGGTACTGCCGATATTAATCCATGGTGACTCGGCGTTTGCGGGACAGGGTGTTGTCATGGAGACCCTGAATCTTTCACAGACACGGGGTTATTCGACTGGCGGTACTGTGCATATCATTACCAACAACCAGATCGGATTTACCACCAGCAATCCGTTGGATACCCGCTCTACCCTCTACTGCACCGATGTAGCCAAGATGGTGCAGGCACCGATTTTTCACGTCAATGGTGACGATCCGGAAGCTGTTATCTTTGTCACCCGCCTGGCATTGGATTTCCGTATGCGCTTTCACAAAGATGTGGTCATTGATGTGATCTGCTACCGCCGACTCGGACATAACGAGGCCGATGAACCCGCAGTGACTCAGCCGGAGATGTACAAAAAAATTCGCAACCACCCCACTGTGCGCACCCTCTATGCAGATCAGCTTGTACAGGAATCTGTGATTTCACCTCAGGGAGCACGTGATCTGGTGAATAACTATCGGGAATCGTTAGAAGGAGGAATCGTCGAGGCAAGACCTGTAACCTGTGCCTTACAACACCCCTATGCAGTCAGATGGAATGGCTTCAAGGGTGTCGAGTGGGATCATCCCTGCGATACAACTGTCACCGCAGAGCGTTTCGATCTTCTAGCGGAACAACTGCTTCATGTACCCGACGGCATTGAACTCCACCCCAGGGTCGAAAAAGTCTGGACCGAACGCCGACGCATGGCAAGCGGTGATCAATTGATCGATTGGGGATTCGCTGAAAACATGGCTTATGCCACCCTGTTGACAGAGGGTATCCCGGTCCGTCTTTCTGGCCAGGACTCTGGACGCGGCACCTTCTTCCATCGCCATGCAGTCGTGCATAATCAGCAGAACGGTGAGTCGTTGATACCGCTGCAACATTTAAGCCCCGAACAATCCGACTTTCTGGTCATCGATTCTCTTTTATCGGAAGAGGCGGTACTCGGTTATGAGTATGGCTATGCCACGGCGGAACCCAATTCCCTGACTATTTGGGAAGCACAATTCGGTGATTTCGCTAACGGGGCGCAAGTGGTAATTGACCAGTTCATTACTTCAGGCGGTGAAAAATGGGGACTCCATTGCGGCTTGGTGATGCTCCTGCCACATGGTTATGAAGGTCAGGGTGCAGAGCACTCTTCAGCGCGTCCGGAACGTTTTCTACGACTCTGCGCGAACCACAACATTCAGGTCTGTTCACCCACTTCAGCAGCACAGATATTCCACCTATTGAGACGACAGATGATACGCCCGTTTCGTCATCCCCTGATCGTAATGACACCCAAGAGTCTGCTGCGACATCGTATGGCGACTTCACCCAAGCAGGAGCTGCTAGAGGGGGCATTTAAAAATGTCATCGATGACATTGATGCTAAAAATGTCAAGCGACTGATTATGTGTTCCGGCAAGGTCTACTATGAACTGCTGGAGACAAGACGTTCTCGTGGTCTGGATGATGTGGCGATTATTCGGATAGAACAACTTTATCCCTTCCCTCAAAAGGAGTTCGATACAGTTGTGAAACGCTACAAGCATGCAAAAATGGTTATCTGGTGTCAGGAAGAGCCACAAAACCAAGGCGCATGGGACCAGATTAAACACCGTTTCTATTCATTGACCTCCAAGAACAGACAGCTACATTATGTCGGCCGTGCAACGGCTGCTGCACCATCGGTCGGCTATCGTTCTGTCCACATATCACAACAGGAGACCCTGATCGATGAGGCACTCTCTGGACGTATCAACCCCCGTATGAACTACAGGAATCAATGAGCATCGAACTACGCGTTCCACAACTTCCCGAATCTGTTTCTGACGCCACCGTCCTGAGCTGGCATAAGCAACCGGGAGAGCAAGTAAACCAAGATGAAACCCTGGTCGATCTCGAGACCGACAAAGTGGTGTTGGAAGTACCGGCTCCCCAATCAGGTACGCTGAAAGAGATACGCTTCAAGGAGGGTGAGACAGTCCAGGCCGAAGACGTGCTTGGTATTTTGGAGGCTGGCGCTGCACCACAAAAAGAGCGAGCAACATCAACCCATTCCGACCAAGAAGCCCCCGTGCTCTCTCCTGCTGTGAGGCGCTTGGTCAGTGAGAGTGGGATAGACCCGAGTACCATTCAAGGCAGCGGGAAAAACGGACGAATTGTTAAGACAGATGTCGAAGCCGCATTAGCAGCACAACAATCCAGTCCCACATCCACTCAAGCACAAAGCCAGCAGGCAGCATCTTCACCCCCTGCCAAATCAACAGTCTCCTCTGGTCGTATTGAAGAGCGGGTACCGATGACCCGCCTGCGTAAGCGCGTGGCAGAACGTCTGGTGGAAGCACAACAGACAGCTGCTATCCTTACCACATTCAATGAGGTTAATTTACAGGCTGTATCTGATCTTCGGGTTAAGTACCGTGAGGTGTTCGAGAAACGGCATGATGTCCGCCTGGGCTTTATGTCGTTTTTTGTCAAGGCCGCAGTAGAGGCACTAAAACAGTTTCCTATCATCAATGCCACTATCGATGATGCCGATATCCTCTACCATGGCTATTTCGACATCGGCATTGCGGTCTCTTCGCCTCGTGGCTTGGTTGTGCCAATCCTGCGCGATGCAGACCAACTCAGCTTTGCTGCTGTCGAACAGCGCATCAAGGATTTCGGCACCAAAGCCAAAGAGGGATCGCTTAGCTATGACGACCTGACTGGCGGAACATTCTCTATAACCAACGGTGGTATATTCGGTTCCATGCTCTCCACACCGATCCTGAATCCACCACAAAGTGCCATTCTCGGTATGCATTCGATCCAGCAGCGACCGATGGCGGAAAACGGAGAGGTGGTTGTCCGACCCATGATGTACCTGGCACTCTCCTACGACCACCGGATCATCGATGGACGTGACGCTGTCCAGTTCCTGGTCACTATCAAGCAATTACTGGAGGACCCAAGCCGGCTGCTGCTGGAAATCTGATCGCCTCACCATTGGTTTTTTTACCATTGAGGATGTTTGATTCCTCCCGCCTTAACCTCAATAAGTGTTGGTGGGAGCCGGTTTCACAATAAATAGGGTCTCGGTTAATAAATAATCATCCAAATCTGCTGAATCGCCTTCCAATCGATGGGGGTGGCGAAAAATAAAGAAATGAGAACCTGACATAATCAAAACCAACACCTGCCGTGGCCGACATTGGCTGGTATGTACTCTTCAATAGGAAACAACATGATCCGCATCCGCCAGGAAGATCTAATCCATAGCATCTCCGATGCCTTGCAATTTATCTCCTACTATCATCCAGTAGATTTTCTTAAAGCAATGGGTGAGGCTTGGACAAAAGAGCAAAGCCCTGCCGCCAAAGATGCCATGGCACAGATCCTGGTCAACTCCCGTATGTGTGCAGAAGGAAAGCGGCCTGTTTGTCAGGATACCGGCATGGTGGTGGTATTCCTCAAGATCGGCATGCAGGTGCAATGGGATGGTGCTATGTCGGTGAGCGAAATGGTCAATGAAGGCGTACGTCAGGGCTATGCCCATCCCGATAATATTCTACGCTCCTCGATGGTCTATGATCCATTGGGGAGTCGCAAGAATAGTGGTGACAATACACCAGCAATTATTCATATGGAGCTGGTCCAGGGAGACAAGCTAGAGATCAAGATTGCCGCTAAAGGTGGGGGTTCTGAAAACAAATCCCGTTTTAAAGTACTTAACCCTTCCTGCTCCATGGTCGATTGGGTATTGGAGGAGTTACCCAAAATGGGTGCTGGCTGGTGCCCACCCGGTATGCTTGGTATCGGTGTCGGAGGATCTGCTGAGAAGGCCATGTTGCTTGCAAAAGAGTCACTGATGGAACCTATCGACATCCATGAGCTTATGACGCGTGGTCCAACAAATCGTAAGGAAGAATTACGTTTGGAGATCTACGATAAGGTCAACGCCTTAGGCATAGGTGCACAGGGATTGGGTGGGTTGACTACCGTTCTTGATGTCAAGATCAGCGACTTTCCTACCCATGCTGCGTCGCTGCCGGTGGGAATGATCCCCAACTGTGCGGCTACCCGTCACGTAGAGTTTACCCTGGATGGCAGCGGACCCGCTGTGCTCACGCCACCGAGCCTTGAAGACTGGCCCGACGTAACCTGGGAGGCCTCTCCACAAGCGCGCCGTGTAGACCTGGACAAGATCAGCAAAGAGGATATTGCAACCTGGAAACCGGGAGAGCTGATTCTCCTCAATGGCAAGCTATTGACCGGGCGGGATGCTGCGCACAAACGGATTGCTGATCTCTATGCACGCAATAAACCACTCCCTGATGGCATCGATTTCCATGGCAGGTTCATCTACTACGTCGGACCCGTCGATCCAGTACGCGATGAAGTAGTGGGACCAGCCGGGCCCACTACGGCCACCCGCATGGATAAATTCACCGAGCTGATGCTGGTTCAGGCAGGCCTGTTCGGCATGGTGGGTAAAGCAGAACGTGGCCCTGTAGCGCTGGAGGCGATTAAACAAAACGACGCTGTCTATTTGATGGCTGTTGGTGGTGCGGCCTATCTTGTCTCGAAAGCAATCCGCAGTTCACGCATACTGGCTTTCGAAGAACTCGGTATGGAGGCTATTCGGGAGTTTGAAGTGGTCGACTTCCCCGTCACGGTTGCAGTCGACAGCCGTGGCAATTCTGTTCATAAAATGGGTCCCGCCGAGTGGCGGGGCAAGATTGGAAAAATACCTGTGGTAACGGAGTAAGTAGTTCGTCATGACTTCCTATAAAGCCTTCCGTATACATCGAGACAATGCACAGCACTCAGCCGGGATCGAGGAACTGGAGTTGCAAGCGCCGGATGAGGGAGAGCTTCTGATCCGGGTTAAATACTCCAGCATCAACTACAAGGATGCCTTGGCAGGCACCGGCAAGGCGCAGATCCTGAGACACTATCCCCTCACAGGGGGTATCGATGCCTGTGCTGAAGTCACTGAGAGCAATGATCGACGTTTCAAACCGGGAGATAGTGTCATTGTCACCGGACACGAGCTTTCTGCAACGGCAGATGGTGGTTATGCAGAATATCTCAGAGTACCGGCTGACTGGGCTATACCGCTACCTGACGGACTCACTGCAGCCCAATCAATGGCCTTAGGGACAGCGGGATTCACCGCTGCATTGGCGTTGTACCGAATGGAAATCAATGGTCAAAGACCCGACATGGGACCCATTCTGATAACCGGCGCAACGGGGGGGTGTTGGCTGTTTTGCGGTAAACATCTTCGATGGGGAAGGATTTGAGGTCAATGCAGTTACCGGCAAGACGGATCAACATGGCTACCTTGAGCACTTGGGGGCACAGGAAGTACTGGGTCGAGAGCAAGTCATCACCTATCACCATGCCCTGGAGCGTGGTCACTGGGGTGGAGCAGCGGTAGACAATGTAGGTGGCGAGATGCTCTCCAGTATCACCCCCAAGATAAGGCCATGGGGCAATATCGCTGCTATTGGCTTGGCAGGCGGTCACGCGTTAAACACGACGGTCATGCCATTCATCCTGCGTGGTGTCAGCCTACTCGGCATCAACTCCGCCGGCTGTCCCTACGAGATCAGAGAGGAGATCTGGCAAAGACTGGCCACGGATCTCAAACCCAGGCACCTGGATGATATCGTCACTCAGACAGTTACACTGGAACAGCTTCCCGAAGTCTTTGATCAAATGCTGGAAGGTCAGATTATGGGCCGTACTGTGGTTTCCCTGTAGAGCTGCCTACTCGAATAAACGTAGGGTGTGGCCCTATCGCACCATTCTGAACTAAAAATAGGGAATGGATTCTTCTATGTGAAGCTAAAAGTACACTGACCTAGTTTAATGACAGAATCAGGATAAAAGACCTATGACCGATACAGGACATGTCAATCTAGAACAGTTTATGGAAGGTGTAAAAAGACGCAATCCAGGACAAAATGAATATGTGCAGGCGGTACAGGAGGTTGCTGAGGATATTTTCGATTTTATCCAGGATAAAAATGAATACCACGAATATCAAATTCTACGACGAATCGCTGAGCCGGATAGAGTCGTAAGCTTTCGGGTCTGTTGGGAAGACGACAACAGTAATATTCGTGTGCAACGCGGCTGGCGAGTACAGAACAACAATGCGATCGGGCCTTACAAGGGAGGAATTCGTTTCCACCGTGACGTTAACGAGAGCATACTCAAATTTCTTGCCTTTGAGCAGACTTTCAAAAATAGTCTGACCGGTCTACCAATGGGTGGCGGCAAGGGTGGTGCCAATTTCAATCCCAAGGGTAAATCCGATCATGAAGTGATGCGCTTCTGCCAATCGTTCATGACCGAACTCTATCGACATGTTGGGCAGGACATAGATGTGCCTGCGGGTGATATTGGAGTAGGGGCACGTGAGATAGGATACATGTTCGGTCAGTACAAACGCATTACTAACGAATTCACCGGTGTGCTTACCGGTAAAGCACTTGAATATGGCGGTAGTCTTATCCGTTCCGAAGCGACAGGCTACGGGGCAGTCTATTTTTTACAGGATATGCTTGCACGGGTAGGCAATTCGATTGAAGGAAAGAGCTGTGTCGTTTCCGGCTCCGGAAATGTAGCAACCCATGTGGTCGAGAAGATTAGCCAACTCGGTGGTAGGGTAGTGACACTTTCAGATTCCGGTGGTTTTGTCTATGACCCCGACGGAATCGACCAGGAAAAACTCAGTTGGGTCAAGGAGCATAAGACTCGGCACCGCGGTAGAATTGCCGACTATGTTAAGGAGTTTAAGAACGCAGAGTTTTACCAAGGCATGCGACCCTGGTCTGTCAAATGTGATCTTGCCTTGCCTTGTGCAACACAAAACGAGATTAATGGTGAAGATGCGAGAACACTGATCAAGAATGGCTGCATCGGCGTATCGGAGGGTGCCAACATGCCGACCAATCTGGATGGCGTGCATGCGTTTAAGGGAGCTAAGATTCTCTTCGCACCCGGTAAAGCGGCTAATGCAGGGGGGGTTGCTGTCTCCGGGCTGGAGATGAGTCAGAATTCGGCCCGCATATCGTGGAAAGAAGAAGATTTACAGCAACTACTGGTTGATATTATGAAGCAGATTCATGATAGTTGCGTCGAGTTTGGCGGCACGCCAGGCAGTGAGCATATTGACTATGTGCGTGGTGCCAATATCGCGGGTTTTATAAAAGTAGCGGATGCGATGCTGGCTTATGGTGTGGTGTGATAGCGGACCCGGAGAGCACTGGGGACCAAAACAACTCAGACACCCGATTAAATAGGGCAAAAAACTTGGCCCATAATTAATAAGAAGAAGTTATTTAAGTGGATTGATTTATTGTTAGTAGTCGCGCCTTGATTGTCATCGACTTAAACTGTAAGGGCTCTTATACTTCCTGTAGTCTCAGACTTGGCTCGACATGTGGCTACACGGAGATAACACGATGCTAGAGATATACTGAGCAGATACAAGAAGCCCAGACTTCATCAAGAGTGAGAAGTGTTTCAAAACCTGGCAACCGTTGGATTTCGAAGAAGCAAAGCGGATGTTGAAGAAATTCTGCGGAGCCGATACCAACCTTGGGCTGAAAAGCAAAGCAGTTGAAGGTCTTGTCAACAGACTGAAAACACCCAAGCTGAAATTCGACAAAAAGCTGAAGAGGAATCTTCCAACAGGGGATTCTCATCCCCTCAACAAGAACGATTTAAGTCGTCTGATCAAATCCCAAAAGACCCGTGAATCTTTCTGGATCTCTACAGATGAAAAGGAAGACTGCGGCGGACAGGCCAGTAGTTATATCTACAAGATGAGGTTCGACTCAAATAGTCGGGCACCGATTCCACCGAGGACCGGACGGCCAAAGAGGATCTGACAGCACCTGTGATTGGATATCAAGCCCTCCAGCAGGGTAGTGAACTGCATACATTGATACAGAGTTTTCGTTATTGGTGCACGGGAGTGCCGGCACTTCGGATAAGGTTAAGGACAACGGGAGAATACTGCCCTTTATGGAGGGCATTCGCACAGTAATGGAACTATGACAAGAAAATCAAAGGATAGGCGCAGGCGGCCCTCAAGCCGCCACTGATCATGAATAGCGATATTCGCTCAGTGTTGCCGATATCCGGAGTCTAACCAGCATTGGGGAAGTGGCTCGCCAGAGGGGAATTTCATCTGATCTTTGGCGAATTTTTCAGCATCCTGCATCTCTTCTCCTGCATGGAAGCGACCAACAATTTCAACATGGTTTGGATTAAAAAGATCGGTCAGACTCAGTACCTCAACCAGTTTTTCACTGTTTTTCTGCATTAAAAACATCGAGAACCTCCTTTCTATCCGGGCAGAGAACATCACGCCCCTTGTACTAATAAGTATGGATTAGAAGACGTAATTTTCAATGCTGTTGCAGGACTGGAAAGCCATTCATCATCCAGGGGTTTAGAGCGCTTTTGTGCTGTACACTTGAATAGAGTCAAGCAAAAAACTACCTGATTACCTGCCACATTCAGCTATTGCATAGGTGTTGAATGTAATCAGTTTAAGGTGTTCTGAAACGTTAATACGAGGATTTGTGTGGACTTCCAGTGCGTTATGGTGGGGCAGGGCTCTGCCCCACCAAACACGGCTGAATAAGGTCGCGCATATTCGATCCTTAGCAGTTAAGAAAGCGCCCCTTCACCAAACCCAGTCAAGGTGAGTGTTGAAAAATTTCAACCGAATTAAAGCTCGCGGGTAGCAAGATATTTGATGTCCGGCCACCGTTCTATTGCCAGATCCAAATTGACCCGTGTTGGCGCCAGATAGACCAGTTGATCATCCCCATCCAGTGCAAGATTGCCATAGGCCGTCTCCTTGAAACGATCGAGCATCTTCTCATCCTTACACTCTATCCATCGGGTGGTAGCCACTCTCACCGGCTCAACGATCGCCTCAACCTTGTACTCATGCTTCAGACGTTCCACAGCCACATCAAACTGCAAGACACCCACTGCGCCCAGTATCAAGTCATTATTCTTCATCGGCCTGAAAACCTGAGTGGCTCCCTCTTCGCACAGCTGCAAAACGCCCTTCAACAGCGCCTTCTGCTTGAGTGGATCCCTCAATACCACACGACGAAACATCTCGGGGGCGAAATAGGGGATGCCTTCGTATTTCAGCAGCTCCCCTTCGGTAAAGGTATCGCCGATTTGAATCGTGCCATGGTTGTGTAGACCAATGATATCCCCTGGCCATGCCTCCTCCACATGCCTTCTTTCATCGGCTTGGAAGGTAATGGCATTACTGATCTGTATGGTCTTATCAATGCGAACATGACGCATCTTCATGCCCTTGCGGTAGCTCCCGGAACAGACACGCAGAAAGGCAACTCGATCTCGATGTTGAGGATCCATATTGGCCTGGATCTTAAAAACGAAACCGCTGAATTTGGGCTCTGCCGGCTCTACCAGTCGTTGCTGGGTAGTGCGTAAAAGTGGCCCGGGTGCATATTCAACAAAAGCTTCCAGCAGTTCTTTAACACCGAAGTTGTTAATTGCGGAACCAAAAAAAACCGGTGTCAGCTCACCACGGGCATAGGCCTCAAGATCGAGTTCATGACTGGCACCACGCACCAGTTCGATCTCCTCGCGTAACTCTTCGGCCTGGCTGCCGATCATCTCATCCAGCTTGGGATTGTCGATACCCTCGATGATCTCACCCATTTGAATCTTACCCCCGTGGGTCGCGCTGAAAAGATGGGTAGTATCGGTACGCAGATCGTAAACCCCTTTTAGGCGTTTGCCCATGCCGATCGGCCAGGAAATAGGTGCACACTTGATCTTCAAGACCTCCTCGATCTCATCGAGAATCTCCAGTGGATCACGACCTTCCCGGTCAAGTTTGTTGACGAATGTAAGGATCGGTGTATCACGTAAGCGACAGACCTCCATCAACTTGATGGTGCGAGCCTCAACACCCTTCGCCACGTCGATGACCATCAAGGCAGAGTCAACAGCTGTCAGAGTACGGTAGGTATCTTCAGAAAAGTCTTCATGTCCGGGAGTATCGAGTAGGTTGACGATCTCGCCCTGATAGGGAAATTGCATGACCGATGAGGTCACCGAGATGCCGCGCTCCTTCTCCATCGCCATCCAGTCAGATGTAGCATGGCGTGCCGCCTTGCGCCCTTTGACCGTGCCCGCCATCTGGATTGCACCGCCATATAGCAGCAGTTTTTCCGTCAGCGTGGTCTTTCCCGCATCCGGATGAGAGATGATGGCGAAGGTTCGGCGACGACTGAGTTGTTCGAGCAGTTCAGACATAAAGACTACATCATGGTGAAAAGCCGCGGATTATACCCCATTCACTGATTGTGTATGAGCTTTTTGGAGATTACCTGACCCTATGATTAGCTCGTGAGCATTAGAAATACGTTTTTCTTAACAAACCCTTGAAGCAAAAGAGTAAGAAGTAGATTCCGCAAGCGTCCACTGTTTAGGCTATACCCATTTATTTTTACAAATGTTTCATATAATTCTGTTAAGAAAATGTGATTTGGAGATGGCATGGACCTATCCCTAGGACGCTTGTCAGGTTTCAGTAATAACGCTTCTGCTTCAGGCGGTATCCAGCGTGGGTTGGAATCATCCCGAGCTGATCAGATCACTGCGGGCAGTTCAGCCGAGGATTCTGCAGCTACCCCCGCCACCCGGGAAAGCGCAACTCAGCGTCCCGTCATGGAAACCGGACAAGCTAACCCGTTGACGCCGGAGGAGCAGGCACAGGTCAGGGAGCTACAAAAGGTAGACCGGGAGGTCAGAGCCCACGAGGCTGCCCACAGAGCGGCGGCAGGTGGTCTGGCATCGGGTGGCAGCTACACGTATCAGACAGGACCGGATGGAAGAAACTATGCGGTTGGTGGTGAAGTCTCCATTAGTGCTTCTTCGTCCGGGACACCTCGTGAGAAACTTCAGCAGGCCGAGACCATCCGCAGGGCTGCTCTGGCCCCGGCGGATCCATCATCCCAGGACCGCCAAGTCGCTGCACAGGCGGCTGCAACGGCCGCGCAAGCTCGCAGTGAAATCAGCGCTGCAAAGCACCAGGAACAGACAAAACAGGGGGAGGAGCCGGTAGGCCAGGATACCCGGCATCAAACTCAGCAAGTCAGCAACCTCTCTACACTTGGACGTCGAGCCATTGCCTCATTTGAAGGGGTAGCTGGCATTAATGCTTTGCATAGCAACTCAACTCCCATTGACGAAATCATTTAAAAACAAAACCTGATTACCCACCACACTCATCAATTGCATCAGTGTTGAAAGGTAATTAACTTAAGATGCTCTGAAACGTTATTACGTGAATTTGTGTTGACTTCCAGCGCGTTATGGCGGGGCAGGACCCAACCAATCACGGCTAAAACCCACCTCCGGTTCTAAATCCTCCACCTCCACCTCTACCACCTCTGCCATCTGGAAACCCGCTCCGTCCCAGATCACCGAGAATATCCCCGATGCCACCGTTCCAGACGGTCCCACGGCCGAAGCCACCAGATCCAAAATTCGGATTGGAGCGCCTTGGTCGATAACGTTGCTGTTGCTGTAAAACCTTCCATAACACACCCCGGTCCAGCATACCGGCAAAGAACTGAGCGAGTACTGTGCCAATGACATTGTCATCTCTGAAGGTGGAGCCCATTCGATCATAACGATTGCGTTTGAATTCCATGCGCAATGCCTCAAGTTCACTGAGGCGCTGTTGGTGTTGCCCGATCGTCTCTTTGAAACCGTCAATCGCCGACTCCAGATCAAGGTATTGGTTCTCCCTATCCAGCATCCGACTAATGATCAGATCGTCATCCGGAAACGGCGTATTCAAGGCATCATTACGCAGAGCCATCAAATCGTCTCGTTTGAACTCCGCGGCAAGGAATGTCACCGCTTTTTGTGTGAATTCATCATCGCCGGTAGCAAATTCAGCCTTTTGGCTTAGAAATCTCTGGTAGTTGGCTTCATGCCGCCCAATATCGGAATCGACCTCATCCAACCGGGTCTGGGACTCCTCCAGGGCCTTCTCCAGCGAATGAATGCCATCAGCCTCCCGTGCAGCCTTGTCCAGTACCTTCAAGGTGGCAATCGCTTCGTCAGCAAGCCTGCTGATAGTGGTGGCGTGCTCGCGCAGGCGGTCGGGGATCTCTTTCAGACGAGTGAAGTTAGCACGGGCATCGGCAAAACCGATCAAATGCGCCACTCTGCCATCAAGCCAACGTACCAATCCGCTGGCTTTGTAGGCAGGCAATCCATAGTTGCGTTGCCAGAGGTACATAAATAAGGGGTCGCTGCGGTAAGCGTCCCCTTTCTGTTCACGTTCGGCCTCACTGCGAGATGCCTTTTCACCCGCATGCATGGCCTTGCGTTCAGCCGCCACTGCTTTCTCTCGCTGATGGCGGTAATCGGGGTCCCGATCAAGCCTAGCCTGAGTCTCAGCCTCAGCATCATCGACTACCTTGGCGGCATGATCCACCTGCTCGGCCTGCGCAGTTCGTTTAGCGGCTAACAATTCAAATGCGTCTTCAGCACTACGGATCTCTCTCTGCAAAGCGGAAAGGGCCTCATGCCGTTGTGCAAACAGGGCCTTGACCTGGTGTTCAGTCTGATCCAGTTGCCGCTCCATCTCTCCATCGATCAACCAATCCAGGTGGGTTCTTGCCAATTCCCGATAATCCTGAGTCATAGACTGCTGCTGATCGGCGAGCTGGCCGGAGATCGCTTCGATCTGCTCCTCTAGCCCGTCGATCTTGCTATGTGGCTTGTTAACTGACTGGTCGATGGAAGCCAGCACCTGTCGTCCTGGGATCATTCAGCTCTCCTCACCATCGGGTTATCGCACCACCCGTGGTGGGCATTTCGTAATTGGGCACAAGGTAACCCTGGTCTTTATATCCAAACCGGTCCTTCTCGATGATGCCGTCATCCTGTTTGTCGTTAGCGACTGATTGGAACACCGTTTTGTCCACCCGCAGACCCCACACTTTTACCCAGCCGGTTTTACCGCTCTCTTCGCTCTCGATGGGTACACTCAGCACCTTTCCTGTCGGATCTACAGCCTCAACAATAAGATAGTAGTTGCGAGCATCAGTATTCACATCAGGAATTCGCCATACGCCGGATCGCTGCTCCTGACGGTTAATGATCTGGATGGTGTATTCCTGTTCCAGCTGGGTCTGAAGTTGCTCCAGTTGTTCAATGGCCTCTTTTGCCTTCTCACTGTTCTCATCATTCAATGCTACCTTGCCTGCATTGAAAATCCGCATCGCTGTTGTGCGGGCATTGTCCGTCTTGGCCAGTGCTACCACAGCCCCATGGGTTGCATGCAATTCCTCAGGCAAAGCTGCGTTTGGCACCACGAATGCGAAGTAATTGGCAGCCAGTGCCACCACACCGGCAAGCAAACCACCACCGATCCATTTCCCCCACCTTCCGCGTTTGATGTAGATGTGCGCCAGTCGAGTTGTAAGGCCCCGCTTCGGAGGTTTATAGGTAAAACGGTCTTCCTTGAGTGCGGCAACCCCCTGTTCAAGGATATGATCCGGCACCTCAATCCCCTGCTGGGCATAGATCTTTCGCAAGCGCTGTTTAAGCTCCTCCTCACGGCCCACCTCATCCAGTTCAAGGTTGACCAGGCGTTCCCGGCGGCGCAGTGTATCGACCACGTCCATCGCAAGCATGACCTCGTCCAGAGGTGGGGACTCATGGGTGTTACTAAGCTGCGTTGTAGATTCCGCAGGCGTTGTCATCTTATCGCTCACGCATCCAGCTCGACATCAAGCCCTTTTCCCTCCTCTGCCAGTCGTGCCAGTTGACGTTTGCCTTCTTCAACCGCTTCACGAATTTCGTCGGCATTCTGGGTGCTCAGTCTACGCATCTCAGCGATAATTTCGTGTGAACGAGTCTGCCAGTTGACGACGGAGTCCACCAACTTTTTTACCGACTCTGCTCGGATCGTAGGACCGTAACCGGCCTTGACCGCTGCTTCCTGGACCTTGCCACCAATCTCCGCCAGATCCTCCAACGACTTGCTGACACCCTCTTTCATCGCCTCGATGGTTTGAGTGCCCTCATGCAACCCGAACATGCCAGTAAAAGAGGCAGTCAGGGCGGTCAATACGACTTCGTTGGTAGAGAAGAAACTGACTGCCTGAGCATAGACCCGCTCCTTTGCGGTTGTGGTCTGAAGCAGACGTGCCATGACCACCTCCGAGGTGTTATAACTGACTGTAAGGTTGTCAGAGAGATCCTTGCTGATCTGGTAGCGTTTATCCTCTTTCTGTAATGCACGAACCTTCTCGTCACGGGTCATCTCCAGTTTTGCCCGCTCAGCGGCATCTTCACTGGCATAGGCCTCCACACCCTTCATCGCTTCGGCAACACTGGCCTTGGCTTCATCAACTTTACCTTCAGCCGTTTTCAATACTTCCAGGGCCAACACTTCCGACTGCTTCAATGCACCGCGAAAATCCTGATAGGCCTCAAGTATGGTGTGCTCTCTCTGAATCTGGTCGTTGCTCGATGAAGTCACATCGAGGTAGGTCTCCTTGATCTCATCGAACCGACTCGCAATGTCACCACGGGTGACTTTCATCCAGACATTACTGATCCGCTCAAAACTGTCCACTTTGCCATCATCAATCTGTTCCACCATTCTTTTGGCATCGTCGCGGATACTGTTGAAAGCATTGGTGATCTTTTCGTAGCGTTCACCGATTTCCATTGCCTTGACCTGCTCACGCACCACATCATTGAACATCGATGCCTTACCCAAGGTCCTGGCAATGGCCGTCACACGTCCCTCGTCCAGATCTGATATTTGGTTAAGCAGTGCGATAATCGGCTGCTCCTGGGTATCCTCATCGGTTGGAAGTAATCCTAAGTCATGCAGACGATTCATGGCCTTGTCGAGGTACTTCATCGGTGTGGATGGGGTATTCATGGTTTCTCCGTTGACGTTGGATCGTCAGTTAGTATTAATGGGTGGCCCCAGGGCAATCTGTACTTATTACACCGATTGGTCAGATTTAAAACCTGAACCCACGGATTCAGGCTAAAACTCCAGCGCCATGACCAAGGCATCTTCCCGTTTCCTATCAGCAGCCGGATAGTAATTCCTGCGCTGACCAATCTTCACAAAACCTATTTTTTCGTAGAGTTTGAAGGCAATTTGATTACTTGCCCTAACTTCCAGAAACACCGTCTCAGCACCATGCTGTCGAGCTATTTTCAGTAACCGTTGACTCAGTTTATAACCCAATCCCTGCCCCTGCCACTTGGGATGAATACAGATATTGAGGATATGTGACTCATCGATCACCACTGACATCACGCCATAGCCGATGACTTGCTGATCCAGCGTCACCACCCAGCAACAATAACCAACACGTAAACAGTCCTGAAAGATGTCCAGTGTCCAGGGAAAGGGGTAAACTCTCTCTTCCATGGCCATCACATGAGATAGATCCTCATTTAGCATGGGACGTATACCCAGCAGGGGATCAAGCAGTTGTGCGCTCATCAGGATTTGTTCCCGAGAACGGACAGGGCCAGCTGGAGATCCTGCCAGGCTTTCCTTTTCTGCTCTGGGGAGCGCAATAAATAAGCAGGGTGATAGGTAACAACCAGTGGGATCTTCTGTGCTCCAAACAGGTGGATACGCCCACGTAATTTACCCACGGCAATATCGCTTTTTAGCAGATTCTGTGCAGAGATCCGTCCGACTGCAAGAATCAATTGTGGCTGTATAAACTCAATCTGTTGTAGCAGGTAGGATTCACAGCATGAGGCCTCCTCCGGTTTGGGGTCCCGATTTTCTGGCGGACGACACTTGATAATGTTTGCAATGAAGACAGCCTCACGCTTGAAGCCCATTGCCAGCAACATTGCGTTAAGCAGCTGTCCGGCACGTCCGACAAAGGGTTCACCCTTTTTATCCTCATCGGCACCAGGTGCTTCACCAATTACCAATAAGTCAGCTTGCGGATTGCCGACACCAAACACAGTCTGGGTACAGCCGGCACGTAATGTACAAGCCTGGCATTGTCTGACCTGTTGTTGCAGACTCTGCCAATCATGCCTGGGCATCGCCGTATCTTCTGTGGAGAGCACCTCTTTTTCAGCTAATCTCTGTTGATCTGCCACTCCTTGATTCACCGAAGCGTGTGATTCGGGCACCCTACCAACAGATCTCTGTTGCTCGGCAGGCAATAATTGAGCGCGGCGTTGCCAAACCGTCAGGCCCATCATTTTCAAATAGTGGTTACGTCTCAGTTCATCCATGTTGCAAGCGCAAAATAATCTGTTCTGTCAGTTGGAGTGACTGACTGGAATAGACAATCGACCCGCCATCTAAAATGAATAGCTTCATCATTCTTACATGCGCTGAAGTAATGTGCAGGGTGATAGCGGATTGGGCGAGTTGTGTTTTATACCCAGTATAGGAGGTCTGCACTAAACGTCTCCAGTTTGCGGATGGGCTTTTGAAGCAGACTCCAGAATCTTATTGACTGCACTGATGTAGGCCTTTGCCGAGGCAATGACGATATCGGTGTCAGCTCCCTGTCCATTCGCAATCCGCCCTCCCTTCTCCAGCCGCACTGTCACCTCACCTTGGGCATCGGTCCCACTGGTAATATTATTGACGGAATAGAGTTGCAGCTCCGCGCCACTGTTGACAATACTTTCAATCGCCTTGAAAGCAGCATCCACCGGGCCTCCACCTGATGCAGCCCCTGGCTCCTCCTCACTATCAACACTGAGTGTAACCTCTGCATGGGGTGTTTCACCGGTCTCGGAGCAGACCTTCAAAGCGATCAACTTGACTCGTTCGTTGAATGACTCTGTCTTGGTATCGGTTACCAGCGCCTGTAGATCTTCATCAAAAATTTCATGCTTCTTATCGGCCAGATCCTTGAACCGGGAGAAGGCGGCATTCAACTCTTCCTCTGACTCAAAGCTGATCCAATCTGGTGCGAAAGGCATTTCGGCCGGAGTGTTTGCCCAAAACCATACGATTTTGACTCCATCCCACATCCTCGGCACGCATGATTTCGTAGGTCTCTCTCGATTTAAGTACACCGTCCTGGTGAATGCCTGATTCATGGGCAAAGGCATTTGGACCGACGATGGCCTTGTTGGGTTGCACTGGAAATCCGGTAATGTTGGATACCAATTTGGAGCAGGCGACGATCTGTGTGGTGTCTAACCTTGTCTGGCAGGAGAAGAGTTCGTACCGCCATCACAATCTCTTCTAATGAAGCATTGCCCGCCCTCTCACCGAGGCCGTTGATGGTGCATTCCACTTGCCGTGCCCCATTGCTTACAGCAGACAGGGAGTTAGCAACCTCCAAACCCAGATCATTGTGACAATGGACAGAAAAGATGGCCTTGTCAGCATTGGGAACCCGCTCGCGCATCCGATGAATCAGGTCACCGAACTGGTGCGGCATAGCATAGCCCACCGTATCGGGAACATTCAGGGTCGTTGCACCGGCGTTGATCACCGCTTCAAAGATACGACACAGAAAGTCGATTTCTGAGCGCCCGGCATCCTCTGCGGAAAACTCTACATTATCGGTATAGTTTCTTGCCCGCTTAACGGCATGCACGGCTTGTTCGACCACCTGATCCGGATTCATCCGCAACTTGTGCTGCATGTGAATGGGGGAAGTGGCGATAAACGTGTGAATCCTTCCCGAAGTGGCCTCCTTCAGCGCTTCGCCTGCCCGATCGATATCCTTGTCAAGTGCACGGGCCAGACCACAGACAGTTGAATCCTTCACCGCCTTTGCCACAGCTGAAACTGCTTCAAAATCACCATGACTGGCAATTGGAAAGCCTGCTTCAATGACATCCACTTGCAGCTTCTCCAAGGCCTTGCCAATACGGACCTTCTCATCCTTGGTCATGGAAGCACCGGGGCTTTGCTCACCATCACGCAATGTGGTGTCGAATATGATCAATTGATCAGGTTGGCTCATACAGCTCTCCAGCAGGATACTTAGTCAGACGCAGATAGAGGTCTGGTTGATCTGAATTTATAGATCCAGATCATAAAAAACAACGGTTGAATATAACCCAGCCCCTTGGGATTGCCAATCATCTCTGCTCTACTCTGATGAGGAGAATAACCTACTACAAGATCGGCAACTGTTTGGTTGAAATTGTTAACTTTCCTATCATCTGATGATCTACAGCCAAACACTGTATAGGGTGGGAAATTCCTATTTCAGCTAAGTTCCAAGAATAAGCTGACATTGAGGGTAATTAAAAGTTAAGTATTGTAATACGACTATAGAATTTAGCTTAATTAAGGTAAGGGTATAAAGGGATGCTTATGATTAGCCAGCGCAATTCGAAACAGATAGAGTGACCGGCATGAGAAAAAAAAAGCACATCGAATGGGTAGCTGAGTACGAGCTGGGAATCCGTGATATTGATTTCCAACACCACTACTTTTTAGATCTGATCAATCGCCTCTCGGATGAACTGGGGAGCGTTGACAACATCACCTATCAAGCAGCACTCATTTCAGAACTGAATGCTTATGCCCGCTTTCATTTCATCAGTGAAGAAAATATCATGGGACGCGCCGGCTATCCGATGCTGGATGAGCATAAAAGACACCATCTCAAATTGATAGATCAACTCACTTCCAGGGAAGCAATACTGCAGATGGACCAGTCGGAATCAAGGGCCAAAGATGTCGTTGATTTTTTAGTGGAGTGGTTTCTCAATCACACAAATCACGAAGACAGGCTATTCGCAGATTACCTGCAAAATAAAGGGTAAGCATTATTCTTTATCAGGGTCTGTCGTTATCCGATGCTCGCGATGCTTACGTAGTTGTAACAAGGTCAAAACAGGACCTGAGATAGCGTAGACAAGGAACAACACAAACAATACGGTCGGTGGATGGGTCTGCACAATGGCCAGTACGACCATCACCACAACCAACACGATAAAAGGGACCTTACCGTGAAAATCGATCTCCTTAAAGCTGTGGTAGCGAAAATTACTCACCATCAATAGACCGGTCAGGGTAGTCAGGATCGCAGCGGGCCAACCCAGGGTATTGCCGTCAATCCCATAATCAACACCTAGCCAGACACCACCGGCAATGATCGCTGCAGCAGAGGGACTGGGCAATCCCTGAAAAAACTTTTTGTCGGCGATCCCGACCTGGGTGTTGAACCTCGCCAGGCGCAGAGCGCCACTGGCAGTATAGATAAAGGCCGCCAGCCAGCCCAACTTACCCAGATCACTCAAGGCCCACATATAGATCACCAATGCCGGTGCCAGGCCAAATGAGACCATATCCGACAGGCTATCGTACTCAGCGCCAAATGCACTCTGTGATTTGGTCATTCTGGCTACTCGGCCATCCAGTCCATCCAACAGCATGGCCACGAAAATCGCTACTGAGGCCACTTCGAACTTACTGTTGACTGCGGCGAGAATGGCGTAGAACCCGGCAAACAGAGCACCGGTGGTAATCAGATTAGGCCATAGATAGATCCCTCTACTACGCTTCTTTTGCTTTATCCCTTCCGATTCCATGAGTAAAACCATTGGTTACGATTTAATGGGCCGAATTATAACAAGGCTGACGCTCAATAGCCCTACTGTGATGGTGACTGAAGCCTATTTACTAACCCGAACCCAGGTTGGTATTTTCCATCCAGTATTAAAAACGATTTCAATTGGATCAGACACTAGGGCCTGTTAACCGACCAATTTCAGAGCTTGCCGGAGGCCTTCACATCCAGATAGGCATTCACCAGATTAACAGGGAGCTGCTGGGGCCTGCTGTCAATAATCAAGGCTCCCCGATGGGTGAATCGCTCATGGGCCTGTTTGCGCTGACCAAGGTATCCCAATACCGCCTGGAAGCGTAGTGCCCCCTGCAAATCGACGACCGGGTGTTCTATCACTGCATCCAGGGAGGCTTCGTGGAGATCTGCAATCACCACCAGATGCCGTCTTACCAGCAGCGAGATTGCCTTTAACAGATCATCACGTTCCTCGTTACGGCTGTTGGTCAAAATGATGATTAATGCCCTGCGTTGTTGCAACAGTATCAACTTGTGTGCAGCGGCAAGGTAGTCAGCCGCATGCAGGGTTGAGTCGAGATCATAGGTGCGATCCAGCAATCGACGCACCACGTCCCCCCCCTTCATCGGTGGTTGCCAGCGCTCTTCGCCAGCAAAGCTTAAAAAACCAACCGCATCGCCCTGTCGGTCTGCGACATAACTCAGCAGTAACATTGCATTCAGGGCATGATCTAGATGGGCACCGTCACCATCCTCATGGCGCATGTGCCTGCCACAGTCAAGCATGAAAACGATCTGCTGATCACGTTCATCCTGGTACTCCTTGGATATCAGCCGACGATAACGCGAACTGGCCTTCCAATCGATCTGGCGCATGGCATCACCGGTACGGTATTCACGAAGCTGATGGAAATCACTACCTTCACCACGGCGCTGGCGGCGACGAACCCCCATCTGACTGAGATGGTTGTCTGTTGCCAACAAGGCATAGCGGGCAATCTCGCGAAAGTTTGGAAACACCCGAACTTGAGTAATATGATCAATGAAATACTTCTGTCGCCATAGACCCAGCGGGGAATGAACGAGTAGATCAACGCCATCGAATTGCCTCTCTCCACGCCGGTTGGGCAACACACGATAGTGCAAGTTCGTCTGACGTTGTGGCGGTATAGCGATCGATTGAAGCTGATCCTGTACGCTGAAATCACTTGGATGGTGATCGTGGACCGCTAAATTGAGTACATATTCCGATCTGTTACGCAGCCGTAACTCCACATCTGTCCAGACGCCTACAGGTATACTTGTGCGGATATGCCGTACCAATTCAGGTATTGGCAGCTGCCGTAACCGCCACAGATCCAACAGCGCAAATACCAATAAAAGGGCGCAGAGTAATTTCCAGGGCATCGCCCAAGCCGGATACCAGATCGCTAACAGTGCCGGCGTACAGAGTAGAAACAGGGCCGTTATCAGTCGGGATGAGGGAATCACTGGCGTGGTGCAGGGATGTTATCCAACAGATCGTTCAACACATCGTCCGGCTGGTAACCTTCGATCTCCAGATCGGTGGCGAGTCGTATCCGGTGTCGCAACACGGGCAGTGCTGCAACTTTGATATCATCAGGTGTGACGAAGTCACGCTGTTGCAAAAAGGCTTCAACCCTGGCCGCCCGTAGTAGAGATATGGTGCCGCGGGGTCCCGGACCCGCCTCAATGCCATTCCAATCCCTTGCCGAACGTATCAGACGTACTGCGTAGTTGATAATCTGCTCATCCATCTGCAGTTTTGCTACATGGGCTTGAAGCTGCGGGATCTCATCAGCCTTCAGCTGAGGACGAATAGCGGAAGTATCGAGCTGATCACCCACAGCGCCCAGTGTCACTTGCTTCACCATCGCCTGCTCTTCGCTCTCAACAGGATAGTCGATAAACACCTTTAGCAAAAACCGGTCAAGCTGGGCCTGAGGCAACGGATAGGTACCCTCCTGTTCAATCGGGTTCTGCGTCGCCAACACCAGAAAGGGGGGAGTAAGGGGAAAGGTACGACCCTCGATAGTCACCTGCTGTTCTTGCATCGCCTCAAGCAGGGCTGACTGGGTTTTGGCAGGCGAGCGGTTTATCTCATCAGCCAAGAGCAGGTTGCAGAATACCGGCCCCTTTCGCACCCTGAAATTCTCGCTTTTCATATCAAACATGATATGGCCTGATATATCACTCGGCATCAGATCCGGGGTGAACTGGATACGGCTGAATGCGCCCTGAACTGCAGCTGCCAGACTACGTACCAGCAGTGTTTTACCTAGACCAGGTACCCCTTCCACCAGAACATGCCCCCCTGAAAAGAGTGCCAGCATGACCTCATGGATAACCTGCGGCTGACCAATAACCACCCTTGCAATCTCGGCTTCCAGGCCTATGGCCCGTTGTAAAACGTCCTCATTCAACGCTGCTTGACCTACCATAGTTAATGCTCTCTCTTTTCCGGGTGTAACGCCGACAACAGGCGCTGCAGGTTTGTCATGGTTTTTATCAGATGACCGGTATCGCCCTGATGGGGATAGAGGGCTTGGTGTATTGAATGGGCAGTCATCCCCGTCTTTTCCGCTAACCATTGGCATCGGGCCTCTTCATCCAAGTGATGTAACAGAGGATGGCTAGCCAACCAACGTTTTTCCACTACACGTCTACCCCCCTCAAACAATCTCGCTGAGGGGTCATGTCGCCAGGCAAACTCCGCTGCCGCCTGTAAGTGTTCGAGTAGATCCCGTCGTTGTCTGCTTGTTGGTAAAATCAACGGTCCGCTACGTTGACTCAGACGCCAGATCATCAACAGAACCAATAACGCCAGCGTTATCAGAAGATAAGGTGCATGTCGCCACAGCAGGCTAAGCAGCGATGGCATCTGGGAACTATAGAGGAGCCATACCGAGTTATTGTCTCCAACCAGGCGGGCCAACAGCAGGGCATGATCATGCTCCCCAATTCGATCATTACTGAAAAAGTCGTTATCACTGAGAAAGGTAACCCTTCCCTCGCCCCAGGGAAAGATCAACAGCTGCGGGTAATCCTCATCAGGAGCCGCCCAGTGTGCCTGCTCGCTCTCCACATCGAACCATTTGTTGTTATCGAACTTGATCTGCATCGAGGCCGACTCATCCGGCAGGAAGAGTGTGCTTATCTCTTCATCTTCATCTTCATCTTCATCTTCATCTTCATCTTCGGTCGACTCACTGCTCACAATAGCAACACTAAACTGTTCCAGTAAGGGGTGTACAGGCCCATCCTCCAACACTGTTCCCGGTGTGACCAGTAAATGCCCACCGCTTTCTACCCATGCAAGCAATGAAGCAACACGCGCCTGTGGAAGCGGCGGCCCCAGATCCCTGACAAGTAACAAGCCTGGCCGTTGTGGTGGTTCAGCCAGGAAATGACGACCAGAGTGACTGGTTACATCTATCTCCAGACGTGACAGATAATACTCAGCCGCCAATAATGGATTGCGCCTGGGTTCTGTTGCCATGCCGCTGCGTATCTGCTTTGAGTGATGCTCAAAATTTTCTACAAACCAAAGTGTAAAGTAACCACAGAGCAGGATCAGCAGGGTCAGTCCGACAGCAATACCCAGACGATTATCCCGCACTGTTCACCCCGAAGTGGCCGGGCCATTCCTGACATAGCTTTACCGCCAACGCATATTTGGGTTGTATGTGTCCATAGGCCAGTTTCTGCCACACCCGTGTCAACTGAGCAAAATAGTCATTGAGATCATCTTTTACAAAACCTTGGGCATTCTCCAGGCACTCTCCCTCAGTAGCACCTTCTGAAATCTGTAACGAATAGACGTGTACCAGTACCGAAAGGGAAGCACGGTAGAGAAGACTCAACCCACCCCTGTGATCCCCCTGTTCAATCAACCTGGCTGCCTCTGATGCCGGATTAGCCGGCAGGCTCTCAGGCCTCAAATCAAGACCCAGGATGTGGGATGGTGCCACTTTTTTCTTATCACTTTGCCCGATACCATGACCTTGCAGCAGGGTACGGTTATGTATAAACCAGTAGAGCAGATAGGCCAGCACCCCCCCCGCAGCCAACCACATCACGATCTCGCCCATATAGGCAAGATTTCCGTGAAATCCACCCAACATCTGTTTTAACCATGCCTCCAGCCATCCATTATCCTGGTCGCTATCTTCACCCCTGTATTTCCAGTAACCACGCTCCTCATAACGTCCAAAGGCCTCCTCAGCCAAAACCTCCTGAATCAGCCGTTGAGAGGCAGTCGGGTTGATCTCCAATGCCTGGGATGTTTTGGGTTGTAACCCAAATACCAACAGAGAGACCAATAACATCGAGGCAATACTCACCAATCCTCTACGCTGATGTCTTTGCGCCAACTGTCTCAATCCCAGTTCCAGATCCCAGGCCTCGAGCTGACTGCGTCGATTGAGATAGAGCGCAAACCCTCCAGCAACATAGAAGGGGGCGATCAAGGACATTGCCACCAATGCAGATGTATGATGCAGCCACTCACTCAAAGGATCGGGATCGAACAGATAATTCTGCCAATCGGTCCAAAGCAGCTCTTGCGGAATCACGGCAACAATCAGTCCGATAAAACCCAACTCCAGAACAATTTCAAAATGGAGTCCCACCAGGGTCAACCAACCAGCCGCATGGGCACGCCGTCCCAAAACACCGATACGGCTATTACGGCGTTTGCCCTTAAGTCCCTCCAGGACAACCACCGGCATGACAAAGGAGCGAGACGATATTAGCCGACGCCAAGTCAGACTGGCAAATAACTGCGGTAGCACAATCCTCAACCAACTTCCGAAGACCGCTTTGACTGATGTCCGTTCAGCGAACAGACGACGACTCAGCCAGTAGAGCAAGGGTGGTTCGTAGAGCGGCTTAAACCACCAGAGTAACAACCCTGCAAGCCACAATGGTAAAGGCAATAGCGTCAATACAATCATCACCGGCATTGCGCTGCATAGCCATAGCAGCCAAAGTGGCAGGAACCATTGACGCGCCATGGTAGAACCCAGATCGATACTCTCCCAAGGCGTACGTGGACGCAATTTGATGGAAATCTTAGCGAGATCCATGATCGCCCCTTCCCATCAACATCAGATACAAAGCCATACCCAACCAGAGTAGCGTTGCCACACTATACTTAATCGTTGGCTGTAGTGTGCTGGAGGACCAAAATGCTTCGATGAACGCTGCTGCCAATAACATGAGTGCAGCCCCCATAACCAGTTGCAGGGACTCCTCGGCATGCTCCCTGAGGGCCTGCACACGGGTCCTTTGTCCAGGGGCTATAACCGCATACCCAAGAAGTAGTCCTGCCGCGCCGCATATCACAATCGCAGTTAACTCAAATGCTCCGTGGCCGGAAACAAATGGCCAGAAGGTCTCATGATAGCCCAGCTGGCTTAAATGTCCTGCCACACCACCAATCACCAAACCATTAAAAAGCAATATGAAGAGTGTCCCAACACCCAGCAAGATACCGGTTGCGAAGGTACGAAATCCAATCCCTATATTGTTCAGAATGTAGTAACCAAACATAGTGAAATCTGTTTCCGAACTCCGTTCTATTGAGCGACCAGGGCGTTCATTGGTCGGATCATAGCTGGTCTCCATCTGCGCCACCATGTACTCATCCATGACGGTGTAGATCAGATCCTCCTGCAGGTAGCAACCCACTCCCATCAACAGGGCAGGCAATAGAAAGAACAACAGAGAAAGCTCGAAATAGCCCCCATTTCGACGCACCGCCCGAGGGAAACCGCCCAATATAAAGTAGAGCACACGCCATCGCCATCCCCCCTGTTGACGATAGAGTAGCCGATGGCCACGCAACACCAATCCATGTAGTTGATCGATCAGGGCGGGACTAAAGCCGCGGCTGCGCGCCAAGGCATAATGATTGCAGAGCTGACGATAGCGGGCAGGAAAGCCTAGATGTTGTGCATGATGCAGGCGTCGCTTACTGCGAGAACGCTGAAGATCGTCCATCAATTGAGCGATTTCATCCCACAGCGCCTGGTTCTCCGCTTCGAACTGTTGCTGTCTCATCAACCTAGAATCCGCAGTTGAATATGGATTTGTGGGAAATCCCGGCGTGCCAGGCAAGGCGTCGTTCGCCGTTAATGGCCATTCCCTTAACAAGAACGACAACGCAGCAGGGTGCGTTGGGATTTTTCACAAATCCATGTAGCGTTTCAGAACTCACCCAATGGGTGCGAGAAAAATGCACTATTTCATTTCGCATATCATTACCTTACGTCGATATTAGCGATCAACTGCGGAATCTAGGTTTAACGTCCCTTGAGAATCCAGTTGGCATAGGCATAGAGTGCATCAACCGCTTTACCATCCTGCAGTCCAGTCTGCTCAACGAGCAGTTCCGCCAGCTCTTCCCGCCGGCCAACAGAAAGATTTTCACCACGTTCGGCAAAAGCCAGGAGTGTTAACTGCTCGGTTTCGGAGAGTTCAATCGGCGGTTTACTCGCTATGGCCGATGGTGGATCAATTCGTTCGTGTTGCTCATCACGGTAGACCACCAGGGTACCCGCTGCCAAATCACCCAGGCGTTTAAACTCCCGATTGATCAGCATTGTGACTAAGCCTGTAGCATAGAGGAAGGGAAGAAAATCTGCGGTCCGTAAAAGATTTCTTATCACAGATGCACTGGGTGTGACCGGCACGCCATTATCCTGTATCACAAGAATACCCATCGCCCGTTTACCCGGCGTGGCCCCATTGTGTATCTCAAATACGACTGGGTAAAACCACTCGATAAGAAAGAACCCTATCAGCATCAGGGCCGTTCCAATACCACCAAGTAACGCCAGAACCATTACCAGAACCAGATAGATGACACCCCGTAACGCGGCATCAATCGCCCATGCACACGCCCTGACAACGGGTCCGGCAAGACGAAAGTCAAGCAACACACCTTCCGGAATCTCATAACGCCACAGGGTATCGAGCTGTTCTATAGAACGCCCTTCTGTCACTCCGGCTTGCATCGATCAAGCATAAAAGATATCTCGATAGGCCGAGTAGACAGCTCCGATCAGGATAGGAGAGACCATCAGTAAGCCCAATCCAAACGGAATGGATCCAACGATCATTAACACCATTGCCACTAAACCATAGAGCAAAAAAGGCAGGACATTTTTCAAGCATGCCTTGAAGCTCAGTTTCATCGCTTCCCAGGCAGACATCTCCTCCAGTGCAACCAGTGCAGGCGCGAACAGGTAAGCCATCATAATGGGGATAAATAGCAATGAAGCAATGATAAGACCTATCACAAACGAGGGAGAAAACAGCATCATCGCCATCGCTTCAGGATCAGCCTGCTGTGAGGCCAATTGCCCAATACTACCGAACATGAATGCACCAAAGCCGACAAAAAACAACACCATGGACAGCAGATAGAACAGGCCCACCATCACAGATTGACCCGCGTTGTTTGCAAAGCCGGCAAATAGATGACTGACTGAGAAATCACCTCCCTGATCCTGCTCGTGGCAACCAATCATAAGACCGGCGATCAACGTAGGGGTCAATAGGGTAACAGCGATGAAACCTAGCAAGGGGATCATACTGACCACAAAAGTCAGTACTATCCAGACAATCATGACCACAATCCAAGCCAGAGGCGCCTGTTTGAAATGCCACCAACCCCGGCCAATCCAAGCCAGTCCATTTCCAGCTGGAACGCTTTGAGGACCCTCCATCTCGCCTTCCTCAGGCTGTACTAATTCAGCCTCCGGTGGAGTATAGGGGTCGCCCTCATCCTCACTGCCCTGATTTACTTCTTCGATTTGTGAAGCCAGCTCAGCATCCCTTGCCTTAGCTGCAAGAAATTTTGTTGCCACGATGCCACAATCCTGACAGATCCCCATCTCCATGTTGCTGGAACCACATTTTGGGCATCTATTACCGGGTAGCATGGAGGAGTCAAGTACTTCTGTTGCGTCCTCATCACCATTGTCGATGGCTTCAAGAGCAAGGCCTGAAGGGATATTGATTGCGTCAGGTTCGACTGACTCCTCAATTGGGGGCTTTGGATCGAGCGCTATAACCAGGCCCATTTTTTCAAGCGCCTGTTGATACTTCTCTGCTTTTTCCCTATCGAGATCTTTTTTTAAGGTAGCGGCCTTGCCACTGAAAATCAGTTTTTTCGCCTTCTCCGATCCCAGTTTGATTTTTTCACTGAATAAGCCAATGATCCGTTCCTGATTTGCATCAGGCCTCAGTTTGCCGGTAAAGATGACCTTGTAAACTTCAGACATTCCCTCTCTCCAATAGACCTCTATGGCAGACACAGCACTACCAAGCCTGCGCCTTTGTTCCTGTTAATTGCGGCAACAACCGTCTGTTCTTAAATCGGGAAAAAATTGTTTCCATTAGCTTAACCCACACGAAAGCAGTCATCCTATTGATTTAAATGATTAAAAGCTATTTATTATGTAGCTTATAACCTGTTTGTCTTTGCTTTATTATTGATCCGAGTCAATCAATCTACAGTTATTTTTCATCCGTAACATGGATAACTCACTCATCGCAGGCGCTAAATAGATCAGATAGAGTCCTCGATAACGCCTTCAAGCAGGCTGACAATCTCCTTTGTTGCCGGTTGACCATCACCCGCAAGATGCGGAGAACGATAAGCCACATAGACCTGTTCAGGTTGGGCTTGTTTTACATAGACAGCGATAGTAAAGGGACATATTGCGATATTCTCCACGGCGGGCTCTGCCATCTTGTGGGACATCAGCGCACTGCAAAACTCAACCGATTCAGCTTTTGAAAAAAGTTGAGAAAAACCAAGGTCAGGAGCAGTACGATTCAGCATCTCACTGACATGCAAGGTACCACTGACCAACAGACCACGTTCGACAATGGCCATCTTGATATTCTCCACTACATCCTCAAAAGACTCCTCAGAAGTATAAACCTTAACGGGCGAAGGCTCATTCAAAGGTTCCATCGCCACTGACTGGCACCCGCTGAGAAGCAGCATACAGACAACCCATAAGTATCTCATTTCATTCTCCAATTCTTGCTCATTCCAACCCAACCTTACGACGATATTGCAACCACCCGATCAAGCCCAGCAGTATCAGAGGTGGGAATAGAAACCAGCGGCTGTCTGGCTGCTTTTGTTGGATATAGAAGCCGATAATGCGATGGGAAAAACCCGCGACAAGACCAGCCTCTTCAGCTGGACTTAAAAAGCCGATATCGATAATACGAAGAGTATCGCCATCAGGCTCTGTAATAAAGCCCAGGCTTTCAAGTTTGCCACCCTGAAAGTGCTCTGGAATCGTCAGCAGAACCTCTCGTGACTGCATCAAACCCGCTTCACTCTCTACCTCCACCTGGAGCCGCACCTTTTCACCGGCAGGGACGGAGTCTATGAATGCTTCAACCTCCTGTGCTGACGACTGCCAAAGCCTCTCAGGAAAGAGTGTCCCCTGCCAATAATCAGGACGGAACAGGGAGAAGACGAGCAGCAACAATACCCCGGTTTCCCATAAGCGGTTACGAACCAGGAGCCAACCCTGGGTGGCGGAAACAAACAGCAGCATGGCGAGTACGCCCTGTGTCACCACCCGTAAAAAGTCAAAAACCCCATCGATGCCGATCATCAACAATTCGGTATTGAAAATGAACATAAAGGGAAGAATCGCGGTACGGATATCATAGTAAAATGACTGCATGCCAGTATGAATCGGATCGCCCCCCGAGATACCGGCTGCAGCATAGGCTGCCAGCCCTACCGGGGGAGTATCATCAGCCAAGATACCGAAATAGAAAACAAACATATGCACTGCCACCAGAGGAACATCCAACCCATGTGCGGCTGAGAGCTGAACAATGACCGGCGCCATCAACGTCGAGACAACAATGTAGTTGGCCGTTGTGGGCAACCCCATCCCTAAAATCATACAAATCAATGCCGTCAACAAAAGCATCAGCAGGATTGAGCCAAGCGAAAGGGTCTCGACTAACTCACCCAGCACCTGCCCAATGCCCGTCAGGCTGACAGTGCCAACCACGATGCCAGCAGTCGCTGTGGCGACACCAATTCCGATCATATTCCGTGCGCCACTCTCCAGACCCACTACCAGCGCATCAAAGCCCTGTCTAAGTCCACTCACAGCCGATCCACCTGAAAACAATCCTCGCAGTGCTTCCTGGGTCAGCTGAATAACTATCATCAGACAGATGGCATAGAATACTGAGGTAGCCGGCGAAAGACGCAGTAGCATCAAACACCAAACCAACACCAGGATCGGCAATAGAAAGTGCAATCCACCTAACAGCGTCCTGCCGGCCGACAAGGTTTCAGGTGTTACTGGCTCCTCTTTTCGCAGGCCACAACGTACCTCGCAATAGATCAGAACGCCGTACAACAGCAGAACCAATCCCGCATTGACATAGAAGCTATAGCTACCAAACAGGCTATTCAGCGTGCCCACAATCCAGTAGGCAAGGAGAAAGAAACAACTCACTCCCGAGAGCGTCACTCCCCAGCGCAACAATCGCTGCCTGACATTTTCGATTCTGACACGCTTCTCAGCTTGCATACCGGCCTTGACTGCTTCCAAGTGGACCAGATACATAAGGCCGATATAACTCAATATCGCGGGTAGAAAGGCGTGTTTAATAACTTCCAGGTAAGAGATGTTGAGATATTCCACCATCAAAAAGGCAGCAGCACCCATCACCGGCGGCATGATCTGACCATTGGTCGAGGCCGCCACCTCAATGGCCCCAGCCTTTTCCGAGGAAAACCCCACTTTTTTCATCAACGGTATGGTAAAGGTACCCGTGGTAACCACATTGGCAATGGATGAGCCTGATACCATGCCAGTAAGCCCGGAGGCTAATACTGCTGCCTTTGCAGGTCCTCCTCTTCTATGCCCGACTAAGGCATAGGCAACACGGATAAAATAGTGACCGCCACCCGCCTGCTCCAAAAGGCTGCCAAATAGTACAAACAGAAATACAAAACCTGCAGATACACCTACTGCCACACCAAACACACCTTCGGTAGAGAGCCATTGATGGGATGCAACACGCTCAAGGGAGGCACCTTTATGGGCAAGCAGATCAGGTAACCAGGGTCCTGCAAAAGTGTAACCAAGAAAACAGATGCCAATCACCATCAGTGGCCAGCCCAAGGCACGACGCGTTGCTTCAAGCAGCAATAACACACCGATAACAGCAACAGTTACATCCCATTCTGTCGGTGCACCAGAGCGGTCTGCCAATGACTCATAAAAAAGAAACAGATAGGCAGCACAAAAGGCTGCCGATAAACCAAGCATCCAATCGGAAAGAGGAATCGAATGGCTGATCATCTTACGGCGAGGAAAAGAGAGATAGGAGAGAAAGATGGCAAAGGTCAGGTGAATGGAACGAACCTCAGTATCATTAAACACTCCGATACCGATACTGAACGGCAAAGGTGAGGCAACCCAGAGCTGGAACACAGCCCATGCAAGGGCCGTCCCCAATAAAACCTTGCGAGCCCAACCGGCCGGACGCCTCCCACCGAATTCAACGGCTTCGATCAATTCGAGCTGAAGCCCGTTACTACTCTTTTGATTCATCTAACATTTCTCAATGAACAGAGAACTCCCCGAATCAAAACCCAAAACCGCGTAGGGTGCGGCAGGACCGCACCCTACAGCTTAAAGTGTTATAGCCATCCTTTCTCTTTGTAGTAACGCAACGCTCCCGCATGAAACGGTGCTGAATTCCCCTTCAGCATCTCCTCTGACTGCAGATGGGAAAATGCAGGATGGAGTTTCCTGAATAGTGCCAGATTTTCAAATACCGCTTTAACCATCTGGTAAACAACCTCCTCATCCACTGCCGCAGAGGACACCAGTGTCGCCTTAACGCCGAAGGTTGAGGTGGGACTATCACTACCACGATACATCCCTTCAGGAATCATTGCCGAAGCATAGTATGAATTTTCAGCAATTAACCGATCAACAACTTCTCCAGCCACCGGCACCAAATGCGTATCACAAGCAGTCGCCGCCTCTTTGATCGAGGCATTAGGATGGCCTACCGTATAGATCATGGCATCAATCTTATTATCACACAGGGCTCTTGCCTGCTCTGTTGCCTTCAGCTCCGAAGCCAGTTTGAAATCATCTTTACGCCAGTCAAACTTTGTCATCATTACTTCCATGGTGCCACGCTGTCCAGAACCAGGATTGCCGATATTTACCCGTTTTCCTTTTAGGTCAGTGAACACTTTGATACAGCTGTCATCTCTTGCCATCACGGTAAACGGCTCACTATGAATCGAAAACACAGCACGTAGAAATTTGTTTGGTCCCTGCTGACTGAACTTGGAACTTCCTTGATAGGCATGATATTGCCAGTCAGATTGAGCAACGCCAAAATCGAGCTCACCATTGGCAATAGTATTGAGATTAAAGATGGACCCTCCTGTCGACTCTACTGAACAGCGGATACCATGCTCTTTTCTTCCTTTATTCAGCAATCGACAAATGGCGCCACCCGTCGGGTAATAGACGCCTGTCAGGCCACCTGTACCAATACTGATGAAACGCTGTTCTGCCGCGATACCGAGCAGTGGCAGAAACAGCAATAGAGACAAACCGATGAACTTATTCATAGCACCACCTTTTTTATGATTTCAGAAAAGCCAGCACAGCTTGCGCAAAGGGCGCTGGCTGTTCTGCATAGAGCCAAT
>JAHXHU010000328.1 GCA_025656375.1 Candidatus Thiodiazotropha sp. (ex Ustalcina ferruginea)
CTTCACCATTCCAAGTGAAACGCCCTGTGCGGAGCCGCATGCAGGGTGTTGTGGGGGCTGGGGGTTAGAGACCCCCGGCTACCCGATTGTCCACGGAGAAAGGGGGATGAAGACAAGATGAGAATAGCCGAAGTAAATCTTGCCGCATTCGGTCCCTTTACCGACAGAGTATTGGCTTTTGATGAAGTGGGCCTCCATATCGTTTACGGACCTAATGAGGCGGGGAAGAGTTCGGCCCTGCGGGGGTTGAAAGCCCTATTGTATGGTGTTGAGGAACGGACCATCGACAATTTTCTTCATGCCAATGACAAGCTCCGTATCAGTGGATTTTTACGGACGAGTGATGGACATGAGCTTACAGTTGTTCGTCGCAAAGGCCGGAAAAATACGTTATTGTCTCCTGAGGGTGAAGCACTTGATGACCAGGTGCTGGCACCCTTTCTTCAGGGTGTGACTCAGGAGCTCTTCGGGACGCTTTTTGGAATTGACCATCAGGCATTGGTCCAGGGTGGTCAGGAGATTCTTGAGCAGAAGGGTGAGGTCGGACAGGCACTTTTTTCAGCAGCGATCGGTAGCCATGCATTGCATGCTGTACTCGCACAACTTGATGAGGATGCGAAGAAGCTATTTCTTCCATCTGGATCAAAGCCAGTGATTAACTCATCCGTTCGTGTACATAGGGAGCTCTTGGCTGAGATTAGAAAGAATTCCCTTTCATCCAGAGAATGGGATGAGCATCGTCGTGCTTTGGGGCGTACGACAAAGGAACTGGAGAAAATCCAAGCTGAACTGGCGGGCAACAGGATTGAGGTAAACCGTTTGCAACGTATCCAGCGTGTTTTACCGAAACTCGCCCGGCGCCGTGAGCTTTTTCAGGAACTGGAGCTGTTGGGAGATGTTGTCGTCCTGCCGAATGATTTTACCGACCGTCGCCAGATGGCAGTGAAAGCGTTGGAGACCGCTCAGGCCATCGTTGGCAAGGCAACCCCTCGTCTCGACGGATTACAGGAACAGCTCAAAGAATTATCAACAAACCAAGGATTGTTGGATCAGGCGGAGAATATTGAAGATCTCCATGCACGCCTAGGCGGTCATCGAAAAGCACTACAAGACCGACCACATCTCGAAGCGGAAGGCCAACAGCTACTGGCAGATACTGAATCCATCCTCAAAGAGATTCGCCCTGATCTCGAACTGAAGGATATCGAGGAATTACGTCCCGTACTGGCAAGGCGGCAGGCCATTGCCGAGTTGGGCAGCAAAAATGCCGTACTGAATGCTCGCGTAGAATCGGCAGAGTCCGGTTTGCGTGAAACAGGAAAGCGCGTGAAGGCCGCCCGCAAGGAACGCGATGAGATCCCCGAATCGGGCGCCACAGACGCATTGCACCGGGCAATTGCTGCCGCCAGAAAACAGGGGGAATTGGATGCCTCGATCCAGTCCACTCAGAGCCAACTTACAAGCCTGCAAGCAGAATGCGCTGCCGATCTTGTACGAATCACGCTATGGGAGGGGGAGCTGGATGATATGTCCGGATTGAGGTTACCCAACCGGGAAAGCATCCGTCGATTTGAAGAGGACTACGATCAGTTCTCGAAACGCATCCAGCGGCTTGAAGAGAAAAAAGAAGAACTCATCAACTCTTCGCAAGATACCTTGCAGAGACTCGATGAGATCGAGCGTGTCGGGGAGGTGCCGACAGAAGCAGCCCTGACCAATGCCCGATCCGAACGTGATGCCCTCTGGCAGTTGCTGCGACGGCATTGGGTGGATGGTGAGGATGTTTCAGCCGAAGCAAGTGAACACCAGGGTGAAGGCACGCTGCCGGATACCTTCGAAAATCGTCTTGCTGGCGCCGATGAGGTATCCGATCGACTACGCCGTGAAGCAGACCGAGTCCATGAATTAGCAAGCCTTCAGGCCAAGCAGGAGGGCGGGCAACAGCAAGCCGAGGAGATCACCGAACTGCTTGGGGTAATTAACGCCGAAAAGGTTCAACTGGATGCAGACTGGCAGGCATTGTGGGCTGCCTGTCAGATTGAACCACGTACCCCACGAGAGATGCGGGTCTGGCTGGATACCTTTGAAAAGCTTCGTGATCGGGTAGGGCAGCTCGATCTGCTGCGCCAGAAGACAGGTGAGCTTGAGCAAAATCGTGCCACGTATATCCAGCGACTTAACGAACAGCTGGACGAGATGGGAAGAGCGCGCTCCACATCAAACGAGATTGAAACTGTGCTCTTGGAATGCGAGGCGTTAGCAAGTCAGCTGGATGAAGCCAGACGCAAACAGGATTCGCTGAATAAGGAGGTCAAAGAGCGGGAAGCCGATGTTGAGTCGTTGGGTGAAGAGCATCGATTGGCAACCAAGGCGCTTGAAGCATGGAAGGCGCAGTGGGGAGGGCAGATACATAGTCTTGGCCTCGAAGGCGAGACCTCACCATCAGAAGTAGATAATTTCATTGAGAACACCAGAGCACTTTTTACAAAACAGGGTGAAGCAGAAAAACTGCGCATACGCATCAATGCTATCGACGAAGACGCAGAGGCATTCCGTAGCCAAGTGGAGGTCATGGTTGCCACGATTGCCCCGGAACTGGGTGATTTACCCGCAGATGATGCCGTCGTGCGTCTCAACTCGCTGTTATCGGAAAACAGATCGAGGCAGACCAAACGGCAACAGCTTGAAGAGCAGATCGAACAAGCGAAGCAGGAGATTCAGGATTCGAAGGCATCCATACAGACCATGACTGAGCGGCTGGATGCGTTATGCGTAGAAGCGAAATGTGATGGCCACAATCAACTCGAAGAGGCGGAACGCAGCTCGGCTGATTATCTTCGAATCAAGGCGGCAATCGCGTCGATTGAGCAAGAAGTCCTGGAGACAGGAGAAGGCGTCACCATTGCAGAGTTGGAGGCCGAAGCGGAGGGAATAGATCCAGATAGTCTGCCCGGACGAATCAAAGAGTTGAGCAATAAGATCGAGGATGATCTCGAACCCAGACGGACTGAACTTGCGGAAACAAAGGGGCGTGAAGAGAAGGAACTCGAACTCATGGATGGCAGTGATCACGCGGCCATGCTCGCTGATCAGGCCCAGGCCGTACTCGCCAGTATTCGTTCAGATACCGAGCGCTACGTGCATGTAAAATTAGCTGGCAAGATTTTGCGTGATCAGATTGAGCGTTATCGCAGAGAGAACCAAGGGCCGCTGGTCAAGCGCGCCAGCGAACATTTTTCTGCGTTGACACTTGGGTCGTTCGATGGACTCATGACCGACTTTAATGAAAAGGATGAGCCTGTCCTTGCCGGCATTCGCTCAGGAGGAGAGCGGGTGACTGTGGAAGGCATGAGTGCAGGGACACGGGATCAGCTCTACCTGGCATTGCGCTTGGCTTCTCTTGAAAAATACATGGAAAGTGCAGAGCCCATGCCTTTCATTGTGGATGATGTGCTGGTGGACTTTGATGATGCTCGCTCACAAGCAGCATTGAATGCGCTTTCGACATTGGCGGAAAAGACGCAAGTTATCCTTTTTACCCATCATTCACAGGTGGTCGAGCAGTCGAAGCAATTGCAAGGATCGGTGCAGGTGCATGAACTGTAAAAAGCCTAAACGCGAATATTAGATGGCTAATCGCAAAACATACAAATGGACCTTTCCTGCCCGCTTCCGAAGCGGCATTTACAGCTGGAAGGCATCCCGACTGGCCTGCCAACGTCTTCGTGAAGCCGTCTCTGAGATTAAAAAGGTTGCGAAGAAAGATCCCGTTCTCGGGGCGGAGGGCGCAGTCCGTCTGATGGAGAAGATTTGGCCAGCGCTGGAGCATGTGGACAGTTCCAGTGGCGCTCTGGGATCGGCTGTAAATAAAGTGCTGGATGCGATGATACCAATTATCGTCAAGGCAGCTGCTGACGAGAATACTCGTTGCAAATGGCTCGACCGGCTCTGGCAGGCGATGGAGGATGATGGCGTTGACTACCTCAGTCCGGTCGGCGATCGGTGGGGTGAAATCTGTGGTTCGGTTGAAGTTGCCGGGCGTTGGGCCGATGAACTTGTTTCCACGTTGCGCTCCTGCTGGACGGATCCGAATCCGGGTAACTATTTCCACGGTGCGACGGCCTGTTTGTCCTGTCTGCTGGTGGCGGGACGGCACCAGGAGTTGCTTGAGCTTTTGGAGTTGGATCGCTACCCCATGTGGCATTACCGGCGCTATGGTGTCGAGGCGCTCCTGGCTCTGGGTAAGAAGGCGGACGCTATCCAGTATGCCGAGGCTTCGCGGGGCTTGAATCAGCCGGATTCCGTGATTGACCAGGCTTGTGAGGAGATCCTGATCTCGTCCGGTCTGCATGAGGAGGCCTACCAACGCTATGGATTGAGCGCTGCAGTGGGAAACTCCTATATCACCTGTTTTCGCGCGGTTGCGAAGCGATATCCCATGAAGGAACCGCCACAGATTTTGGCTGACCTGGTTGCCACGACGCCGGGAGAAGAGGGCAAATGGTTCGCCACGGCCAAGGATCTCAAGCATTATGATCTGGCGATGGATGCCGCAGCCAGGTTGAATAAAGTTGAAGAGGTAACAGAACAGATTCGGCAACTCGTAGAGTCGAATGCGAGTGCTTCAGTGTTGTTTGTTCGACAGTCTTTGCACGAACGCATATGCACGCCTCTTTCATCGGTTAATGAGACATGACTGCGTACGAATTTTGAACCATGAGTGTGGAGGCACTTTGATAAAAAAGAACCAATCTGCGTTCCACAAAAGGGACATTCAGAGACAATGGGAGACAACGAAACGAAATCGTAAGCATAAAAAAAGCCCTGTAAAAATAAGGCCTTTCATCACTTCTGGTAGTCTGTGATGGTTTTTCAATATGGTGCCGAGGAGAGGACTTGAACCTCCACGGGGTTACCCCCACTAGCACCTGAAGCTAGCGTGTCTACCAATTTCACCACCTCGGCAGATGTGGCAATTCCGGCGGTACCGGCTTAGAGATCGCGAACTCTACAACCAGTTCCTTTGTCTGTCAATCTTCTTTCTCAGGCTTGTTGGCTCCTGGAATTTGCTATGTTAGTTTGCAGTTACAAATTAAGAGAGTAACGAAGCAGACATAGCTCATGAGTGTGTTGGTGGTTTGGATGCAGTCAACATGACAGGTGTACAAGAATCTGGTTTTTAAGTCCTTTACAGGGCAATGTAGGCTAATAAACACACGCTAGAGTTATTTACCAACAAAATTACCGCAATGTGGTTGTCCATGAAATTCATACGATACATACCCGACAGTCAGAGACGTTATATTATTGGGTTGTGCCTCTCATTATTGTTGCCATTACCTGTCTGGTCGGTGACCCTGGAGGGAGACCTTACCCAGGGTGGTATGGTGATCGGGCGTGTTAGTCCTGGTGATGAGGTGACTGTTAATAAACACACCATACGGGTCTCTCCCGATGGGGTGTTTCTGCTTGGCTTTGGTCGTGACGACAAGTTGAACCATGATCTTGTTGTGAGCAGAGATGGTAAGCTGATCGAACAGAAGCGGATATCGATCACTAAAAGAGAGTACCTGATCCAACAGATTAACGGTTTGCCGCCCAGTAAAGTGACACCCCCCAAACGGGATTGGGATCGGATCAAACGGGAGACTGCCCTTGTGAAAAAGGCACGCAGGCTCAATGATGACCGTCATGATTTCCTGACAGGGTTTATCTGGCCGGCGCAGGGGATTATCTCGGGTGTGTACGGCAGCCAGCGTGTACTCAATGGTGAGCCTAAACGGCCTCATTTTGGGGTGGATGTTGCTGCTCCGGTGGGTACGACAGTGGTGGTGCCTGCTGATGGGATCGTCACCCTCGCTCATCCGGATATGTTCTACTCCGGTGGAACCTTGATCGTCGATCATGGTCATCAACTTTCATCCTCGTTTCTACATCTGCATAAGATCCTGGTCAAGGTAGGAGAGCGGGTTAAACGGGGTGAACCTATTGCTGAGATAGGGGCTACGGGTAGGGTGACCGGTGCCCATCTCGATTGGCGCATGAACCTGCGTAATGCACGTATCGATCCTCAGTTTCTGGTACCTCCAATGCCTGATGCAGAATAGGTGTTTGATACTTTATGATACAGGTCAGCCAAGCTATCTGTGGTAAAGTTGCCCGGTAATTTTTTCTGCGGTCTAAACAACCGACTATGACGATGGAACAATAATGAAATCGATTAAGCGATTAGTCATCATCTTACTGTCTCTCTCCGTGCCACTGTTGGTTCAGGCTGAGGATTTGATGGGCATATATAATTTGGCACTACAGAATGATCCACAGCTTCAGGCTGCGAAAGAGCAGCTGAGTGCAGCCCGTGAATCGAAGAGTCTGGCACGTTCCCAACTGTTGCCAACGGTGGGGTTAGGTGTCAATTACGACGTGGTCCGCAGAGATCTCAAAACACTGCAAGGTGTACCGATAGATCAGAAGAGTACCGATCGTGAAAAGGCACTTGGCTTGAATCTGACTCAGCCGATTTATCGCAGAGATCGGTTGCTGCAACTGGAGCAGGCTGACAGCACAATCGCTCAGGCTGAAGCCCAGTATGCGTCGTCGGAGATCGATCTGATGGCGCGTAGTACTACAGCCTATTTTAATATTCTCTCCGCTGAGGATGACCTGCGTGTCGCGAAGGCAGAGCGTGAGGCCACCGGGCGCCAGCTGGAGCAGGCACAGCAGCGTTTCGATGTGGGCTTGATCGCGATTACCGACGTGCATGAGGCGCAGGCAGCTTTTGATGCGGCTCGGGCTTCAGAAATCGCTGCAGACAACAGTCTCGATAATGCATGGGAGGCACTGTTCGAAATTATCGGTCCACAACCTCAGAATAGCCTGGCTAAATTGGGAGAGGACCTGGCACTCAATCCACCGGCACCTAACCGTCTCCAGGAGTGGTCGGATATCGCCCAACAGCAGAATTACGACATCATTGCCTCGCGAGCCAATCTTGAGGTACTCAAGCAGGATATCGATGTCACTCAATCGGGACACTTCCCAACCTTGGATCTGGTGGGTGGGTACAATATGAATCGCAGTGATTCAGATACGGCTACTGAATCCGATACCGGCACCATCGGATTGGCACTGGAAGTACCGATCTATACCGGAGGAGCCGTGAATTCCCAGACCCGACAGGCGCAGGCAAACTATCGTGCCGCCCAACAAAACCTGGATCAAACTCGCCGTGCTGTGAATCGGCAGGTCAGGGACGCCTATCGTGGTGTACTCTCAACCATCAGTCAGGTCGAGGCATTGAAAGCAGCAACCGTATCCGCGCAAAGCGCTCTGGAATCAACTCAGGCTGGCTATGAAGTTGGAACCCGGACTATTGTCGATGTGCTGAATGTACAACGAAACCTGTTCTCCTCCCAACGGGACTATCTCAATTCACGCTATGACTACATTATTAACGGACTCTCGCTGAAATTAGCTGCCGGTACCCTCAGTGAATCTGACCTGCAGCGGGTCAACGGCTGGTTGGAAAAGTAGGGATTCCCATGTCTGGCAATAGTATCGGCAAGCTGTTTACAGTGACTTCGTTTGGTGAGTCTCATGGTCCGGCCATCGGCTGTATAGTGGATGGTTGTCCACCAGGATTGGCACTCTCTGCCAGTGATCTTCAGCATGATCTGGATCGACGCAAGCCTGGTACCTCCCGTCATACCACTCAAAGACGGGAAGCGGACGAGGTAGAGATTCTTTCCGGCGTGTTCGAAGGTAGAACCACCGGTACACCGATTGGCTTGATCATTCACAATACCGATCAGCGATCAAAGGACTATTCCGAGATCATGGACCGTTTCCGACCCGGTCACGCTGACTACACCTATAACCAGAAATATGGATTTCGTGACTACCGCGGCGGTGGTCGTTCATCGGCACGCGAGACGGCCATGCGGGTTGCGGCCGGTGGTATCGCAAAGAAGTATCTACGTGAACGATATGGTATTGAGATACGTGGCTATCTCTCTCAGCTGGGTCCGATCAAGATTGAAAAGCTCGATTGGGAGCAAGTTGAAAAAAATCCGTTTTTCTCCCCAGATGAGGATAAGGTCGTTGAAATTGAGGCCTATATGGATACCCTGCGTAAAGCGGGCAATTCTGTTGGGGCACGGATTAATGTGGTTGCCAGCGGTATGCCTGCTGGACTGGGAGAGCCTATCTTCGATCGCCTGGATGCAGATTTGGCACATGCCCTGATGAGCATCAATGCAGTGAAAGGTGTCGAGTTGGGAGATGGTTTTCGGTGCGTCGGGCAAAACGGGACTGAACACCGCGATGAGATGACGCCCGATGGTTTTCTCAGCAATCATGCCGGTGGGGTCTTGGGTGGTATTTCCAGCGGTCAGGATCTGTTGGCATCGATTGCACTCAAGCCTACCTCAAGCTTGCGTCTGCCTGGTCAGACCGTAAATCGTACAGGCGAGCCGGTTGAGGTGGTGACGAAAGGACGTCATGATCCCTGTGTCGGGATTCGTGCCACACCGATTGCAGAGGCGATGATGGCCATTGTCGTGATGGATCATCTGCTACGCCATCGTGGACAGAATATGGATGTCCAGTCTGGCTTGACGGATCTTGGATCGAATCAATAAAAGGATGCCTTACTGGCGCCTTTCCGGGTTTTATTTCTTCTACTTTGCATCGCTAGGTGCCCTGGTGCCCTTCTGGGGGCTCTATCTGCAAGCGCGGGGTTTCTCACCCGTAGAGATTGGTGAGCTGATGGCCGTGATCATGGCCACCAAATTGATTGCACCCTACATCTGGGGCTGGATCAGTGACCATACAGGTCATCGTATGCCCATCGTACGGTTGGCCTCTCTACTCTCGGCGATCTGTTTCCTGGGGATCTTCTTTGCAGATGGTTTCTTGTCGCTAGCCCTGGTTATGATGCTTTTCAGTTTTTTCTGGAATGCATCGCTGCCTCAGTTCGAAGCAGTCACCATGAGCTACCTTCAGGAGCGTATTCAGCACTACAGTAGAGTCCGGCTTTGGGGGTCGATCGGTTTCATTCTTACCGTTGTTGCCTTAGGCTTTCTGTTGGATGAGTGGGGTGTCGAATGGGTACCGAAAATCGTACTGCTCCTCTATTTCGGTATCTTTCTTTTCAGTCTGACAGTGCCTGAAAATGATGCCGACATGCCTGCCCACGACCAGGGGTCCATTTTACAGGTGCTCAAACGTGGCGATATCATCGCTTTTCTTCTGGCCTGCTTTTTCATGCAGGCAAGCCATGGTGCCTATTACGCTTTTTACTCCATCTATATGGAAGAGGTTGGCTATTCCAGTATTGTGATTGGTTTACTTTGGGCGCTCGGGGTCATTGCAGAGGTGCTGGTCTTCCTTGTCATGCATCAACTGCTGCATCGATGGGGTGCAAGAAAGGTCCTTATTGCCAGTCTTGGTATGGCTGTGGTGCGCTGGATACTGGTGGGTTCGGCACCGGAAAACCTGTTGCTTGTGCTATTGGCGCAGGTGATGCACGCAGCTACTTTTGGCACCTTTCATGCTGCTGCCATCCATATGGTGCATCACTACTTCGTCGGACGTCATCAGGGAAGAGGTCAGGCGCTCTATAGCAGTATCAGCTTTGGTGCAGGTGGTGCCTTTGGCAGCCTGTTGAGTGGCTATTTATGGATTGGCATCGGGGCTGCAGCTACCTATTGGGTTGCAGCAGGCTATGCATTGCTGGCACTCGTTATTGCCTGGCGATGGATTGATCGTGAGACACTAACCATAGCTTGAACCTAGATTCCGCAGTTGACCGCTGATATTTGAGGTAAGGTAATGATATGGAGAATCAAATAATAGATTTTTCCCTCACACATTGGGTGAGTTCTGTAACACCACATAGATTTGAGAAGAATCGCGGCGCACCCCGCTGCGTTGTCGTTATTGTCAAGGGAACAGCCATTTACGGCGAACGAGGCCTTGCCGGGTACGCCCCATGTTCAACTGCGGATTCTAGGTTGACAGTTGCCAAGTTGAGCAGTAAGTTGCCCGCCTGTTGCACTGCAACATAAGCATTTAATCTGAATCCACGGGTTCAGGTTTTTATTTGATCTTCATCTGTATTGACTGACCCAGGAGCTACTCAATGGCCATTGAACTAACCTTTTCCATAATAAAACCGGATGCTGTTGCAAAGAACCAGATCGGTCAGATCTATAGTCGTTTTGAAGGGGCCGGATTGAAGATCGTAGCTTCCCGTATGCTTCATCTCAGTCGTGAACAGGAGGGTGAGTTCTATGCAGTACACAAAGAGCGCCCATTCTACAATGATCTGATCGACTTCATGACATCTGGACCCGTCATGGTTCAGGTACTCGAGGGAGAGGGTGCTATAACCCGCAACCGTGAAATCATGGGTGCTACCAATCCACAAGAAGCTGCACCTGGCACCATTCGAGCCGACTTCGCCGAAACAGTGGATGAAAATGCTGTGCACGGATCTGATGGTCCGGATACAGCAAAGGTTGAAATCAATTTCTTCTTTCCTGAGGGTGTCTGTAAAAGGACTCGCTAGGTCTATCTAAGTATCAATTCCAGCATTACACAGGGATGCGCCCCGAAGGAAGTGCCCTTGGGGTGTGTTGTTGGGGTGGCAGAGAATGACAACAACCAGACGATATTGTGGCCGCATGGCTTTTTTGGACAGACACTCATTAAAATGTTGAGGCATTTTGGGTCTTTATTGTGATCTGTTTATTGACCGCAATTTGATTCAATGGGATTGATTTCCCCTGAACAGCAACATTTCACGCATTGCCTGTGCTGCGTTTGAGAGCGTTCGTTTTCGGTGTGTGACAATGCCAAGCGAGCGACTCAGTAGCAACTCGGGCACCTTCAATGATACCAGATGATCATCCAGGAGAATCTCCGGCAGCAGACTCCATCCCAGACCGATGGTGGTCATCATCTTCAGGGTTTCCAGATAATCTGTGGCGAGTGAACAGTTTACCTGTTTGTGGTGGCTTGAGATTCGTTGCTCAACCAATGTTCGGGTATAGGTTCCACGGGTTGGCAATACGGCCGGGTAGTGTAAAAGCTCATTCAGGCTCACCTGATGAAGTTTTGCCAATGGATGATCCATGCCAACGACCACTTTTAAGGGGTCTAGCCAAATCGTCTTGCTACGCAAGGCATCGGCAGGCTTCAGCGGCAGTGTCACAACGGCCAGTTCCAGCTTGCCATGTTCCACTGCTTGACAGGCTTTTTCCGACTCCATGAAATGGATATCCAGTTCGACTTGAGGATTGGAATCGGTATAACTACGCAGCACAGCAGGCAGTCGATGTAGACCGATATGGTGACTGGTGCCCATAGCCAGTCGACCGGCAATCCTTCCCGAAAGATTGGAAAGCTCACGCCGAATATCGGTGAGTTCATGGATGATCCGCTTGGCTCTGGGTAGTAGATGACGACCGGCTTCGGTGAGAAAGACCTGCCTGCCCATGCGATCAAAGAGCCGGATGGTGAGTTCATTTTCCAATCCGGCAAGATCGCAGGTTGGGTCAAGTAGAGGGATTCTGCGGCCTGGGAGAATGATCCGTCATGGGCTACTTGTACAAAAGCACGAAGGGCATTTAATTCCATATCTATTCCTGTAAAGAATGGAAAAAATAAAAATTATGAATTTGTATTATGTAGCACACTGCCCTATGTTTTTAAACCTGAGTCCAGGTGATCAATTGAGATATATGAGGTTATGAGAGATGAGTGCCAAAACCCTTTACGATAAACTTTGGGAATCCCACCTGGTACAGACTGATGAAGATGGCACCGCACTGATCTATATCGATCGTCATCTGGTTCATGAGGTGACCTCACCCCAGGCATTCGAAGGATTACGTCTGGCAGAACGTGAGCCCTGGCGGATCGACGCCAACCTGGCGACACCGGATCACAATGTACCGACTACCGAGCGTACCGGCGGCGTAGACGCCATTGAGGATCCCATCTCTCGCACTCAGGTCGAGACGCTGGATGCAAACTGTCTTGAATTTGGTATTACAGAATTCGAGATGCTCGACACACGCCAGGGTATTGTCCATGTTGTGGGTCCGGAGCAGGGCGCGACACTGCCGGGGATGACAGTGGTGTGTGGTGACTCCCATACCTCCACCCACGGTGCGATGGGTGCGCTGGCATTTGGTATCGGTACTTCTGAGGTCGAGCATGTGCTTGCTACACAGTGCCTTATCCAGAAGAAATCAAAGGCAATGCAGGTCCGGGTCGAAGGCAAGGCAGGGCCTGGTGTGACCGCCAAGGATATTGTTTTGGCGATAATCGGTGAGATCGGCACTGCGGGGGGTACCGGTTATGCGATAGAGTTCGCGGGCTCCGCAATTGAGGATCTTTCCATAGAAGGACGGCTCACGCTGTGTAACATGGCGATTGAAGCGGGGGCAAGAGCAGGCTTTGTCGCAGTCGATGACAAAACCATCGACTATGTCAGGGGACGTCCCTATGCCCCTGATAGTGATCAATGGGAGCGTGCTGTGGCCAGCTGGCGGACACTGCATAGCGATGAAGGTGCTGAGTTTCACCTGGTAGTGACACTGGATGCCGTGGCTATCAAGCCCGAAGTGACCTGGGGAACCTCACCTGAGATGGTTGTGGGCATTGATGATTCGGTACCCAATCCTGCGGATGAGCCAGACAGTGTGAAGGCGGAAGGGATGGGCCGTGCATTAGACTACATGGGGCTTAAAGCCGGCACCCCGATGAGCGATATCACTCTGGACAAGGTTTTTATTGGCTCATGTACCAATTCACGCATAGAAGATCTACGGGCAGCGGCGCAAATAGCCAATGGCCGGCAAGTGGCAGCGAATATTAAGTTGGCGCTGGTGGTCCCGGGATCGGGTTTGGTTAAGGCCCAGGCGGAACAGGAGGGACTTGATCGGATCTTTACCAATGCTGGCTTTGAATGGCGTGAACCGGGATGTTCGATGTGTCTTGCCATGAATGCCGATCGTTTATCACCGGGGGAACGCTGTGCTTCCACCTCCAACCGTAACTTCGAGGGTAGACAGGGGCAGGGAGGCCGCACCCATCTGGTCAGTCCAGCGATGGCCGCCGCCGCTGCTGTGAGCGGCCACTTTGTCGATGTGGCTACCCTGATTAAATGATAAGAAACAGTTCGGAAACGAGGATTTTAGAATGCAAAAATTTGAGATATTCACAGGCATTGTCTGCCCTTTGGATAGATCCAATGTAGACACAGATGCCATTATTCCGAAACAGTTTCTGAAGTCGATTAAACGTTCAGGCTTTGGTCCCAACCTGTTTGATGAGTGGCGATATCTTGACCAGGGTGAACCAGGGATGGATAACAGTAAAAGGTCTGTTAATTCGGATTTCGTACTTAATGATATCCGCTATAAAGGTGCACAGATACTCTTAACAAGAATGAATTTCGGTTGTGGGTCATCTCGTGAACATGCCCCCTGGGCCCTGGAGGATTACGGATTTCGGGTAATTCTAGCACCGAGTTATGCTGACATATTCTTTAATAACTGCTTTAAGAATGGTCTTCTTCCAATAGTTTTAGAAGAGAAAACTATAGACAATCTTTTTCGCTTGGCCAGTGATGACCAGGCATTGGAGATGACAGTTGATCTGCACAAGCAAGCGCTGGTTATAGGCGATGAGCGGATTATGTTTGAGGTGGATCCCTTTCGAAAACACTGTCTGCTTAATGGCTTGGATGACATTGGCCTTACACTGCAAAAAGTTGATGCCATCAAGGCGTATGAAAAGTGTAGAAAAGATGAAGCGCCTTGGTTGTTTCATGGTGAGTGATCAATCATGCCGTATTGATCTTTGAGTTGATTGTAAATAAGCTCAGGTAATAAATTGAATTATAACGTAAATAGCCCGCTAACACTTTTCTCAATGGGTGGCGGGGCTACTTCAGGTGATTAAAGATGAGTAAGAGTATTTTGATACTGCCGGGTGACGGTATAGGTCCTGAAATTGTCGCAGAGGCGGTCAAAGTGTTGGCGACACTACGAGATAATTATGGGCTGGACATCGATCTGGATGAGGCACTGGTTGGCGGTGCGGCGATTGATGCCACCGGCGGACCGCTGCCTGATGCAACCATGGATCTGGCAAAAGAGGCGGATGCCCTTTTACTCGGTGCTGTTGGGGGCCCAAAATGGGAGGCGTTGGATATCTCAATACGTCCGGAAAAGGGGTTGTTGGGTCTACGATCCTCGCTCAATCTTTTTGCAAATCTTCGCCCTGCCATCCTCTACCCGCAACTGGCGGATGCGTCCAGCCTCAAGGCCGACATTGTCGCTGGTCTTGATATCATGATTGTGCGTGAGCTGACAGGCGGCATCTATTTTGGTCATCCCCGTGGTATCCGGGAGTTGGATAGTGGTGAAAGACAAGGTTTTAACACACTGGTCTACAGTGAGCCCGAAATCGACCGTATCGCCCGGGTGGCTTTCGATATTGCAAAAAAACGCGGCAACCGGATCTGCTCTGTTGATAAGGCGAACGTGCTTGAATGTACGGAATTATGGCGTGAAGTAGTGAGCCGAATCGGTGAAGAACATCCCGATGTGGAATTGAGTCATATGTATGTAGACAATGCAGCCATGCAGCTGGTGAAATGGCCAAAACAGTTCGATGTCATGGTGACGACCAATATGTTTGGCGATATCCTGTCCGATTGCGCGGCAATGTTAACAGGCTCTATCGGTATGCTGCCCTCTGCATCTTTGGATGAGCAGGGTAAGGGTATGTATGAGCCGATACACGGATCGGCACCGGATATAGCGGGTAAAGGTACAGCAAATCCCCTGGCGACCATACTTTCCGTCGCAATGATGTTGCGATACAGCTTGGATGAGCCGGCAATGGCAGATCGTATCGAACGTGCTGTGGATAAGGTTTTGGATGATGGCTTGCGCACACCGGACATCATGTCTGATGAGATGACCGAAGTGGGCTGTGAGGCGATGGGTGATGCTATCGTTGCGGCATTGGATTAATTATGAATTTTTAATGTTGAATTTTGAATTATTGCGCGCGTCAGCTCTATTTGAATATGCGCGTTCTATTCTGATTTCACGATTCAAAAATACTTTTTGGGTTTTTTTAAGATGAAACGAGTTGGATTTGTTGGTTGGCGAGGCATGGTGGGATCCGTCCTGATGGGACGTATGCTGGAGGAGAATGATTTTGCCGGGATTGAAGATCCGGTGTTCTTCACCACTTCTCAGGTAGGGCTGCCAGGACCCGATATTGGCAGGGAGATAGCCCCGCTGAAAGATGCCACTGATATCGATGCCCTGATGGAGATGGAGGCGATCGTGACCTGTCAGGGTGGTGGCTATACCAATCAGGTCTATGAAAAATTGCGTGCTGCCGGTTGGAAAGGCTACTGGATTGATGCAGCCTCCAGCCTGCGGATGAAAGATCACACGCTGATCGTCCTCGACCCGGTCAACAATACGGTTATTCGTGATGGGCTGGTAAACGGCAAAAAAGACTTTATTGGTGGGAATTGCACGGTCAGTTTAATGCTGATGGCACTTGGCGGGTTATTTCAAGAGGACCTGGTAGAGTGGGTCACATCAATGACCTATCAAGCTGCCTCGGGAGCGGGTGCGAAAAACATGCGCGAGCTGATCAGTCAGATGGGTGCTGTCGAAAAGGCTGTACAGGAAAAATTAGCCGATCCTGCCTCAGCTATTCTTGAGATCGACAGAAAGGTTGCGGAGACGCTGCGAAGTGATGGTTTTCCAACTGACAATTTTGGTACCGCTTTAGCCGGGAGTCTGATTCCATGGATCGATGTGCCGTTGGAAAACGGTCAAAGCAAAGAGGAATGGAAGGGATTTGTTGAAACCAACAAGATTTTAGGAAAAAGCGATAATCCTGTTCCAATTGATGGAACTTGTGTACGCATCGGCTCCATGCGATGCCATAGTCAGGCATTGACCATAAAGTTACGTAGTGATGTGCCGATAGACGAAGTGGAGTCGATACTGGATGATGCCAACAGTTGGGCAAAGGTTATTCCGAATGAACGGCATATCACAGTACGAGAATTAAATCCGGCCCAGGTTACAGGTACATTGACTGTCCCAGTCGGACGTCTGAGGAAAATGAACCTGGGTACTGAGTATCTCAATGCCTTTACTGTAGGTGATCAGCTCTTATGGGGTGCTGCGGAACCGCTGCGACGAATGCTAAGGATTCTGCTGGAAGGATGAATTGCTGACGGATTTTATCTGGAGAAGCGCATATAACCCCGTCGTAGAGTCGATCGACTGACGACGGGGTTTTCTATTTGGAGTGTAATTAGGGCTAATTTAAAGGTGAAAAACTCGACCTAATTCTCACTTTGGGCAGTCGCGGGCTAGCTGCGGAGTGGTAAAGCAGAAAATACTGTGAAGATCATTGAAGTTTTGGTAAAAAGATCATTCATCAGCTATAGTTAGCGACTAATTGTTAAGTTTATTCTAAACCTATCGGGACTGTTCAGCGGGCCTTTTTGTCCACTGCGCCGGAACGAGTTTGACCGGTAGGTAGGGTATGTTTTCTGGCAAGGAGGAAGCATGATTCGTAAGCTGTCTCTGGCAGTGGCTGTCGCAACAGCCCTATCACCCATGGGTGCTCTGGCTCTCGGATTGGGTGAAATACATCCCCAATCGGCGCTCAACCAGACTTTTAAGGCCGATATCGATCTGCTTTCTGTCACCCAGGAAGAACTGCAGGATGTTAGTGTCTCGCTGGCCTCCCTAGAGGCCTTCAACAAAGCGGGTATGGATAGACCCTTTCTGTTGACCGGCCTGAAGTTCGCTCCTATGTTGTTGCCATCAGGTAAACCGGTGATATCAATTTCCAGTTCTGATGCCATACGGGAGCCCTTCCTGAATTTCCTGGTTGAAGTGAATTGGCCTAAGGGAAGGTTGGTGCGCGAATATACGGTGCTGCTGGATCCACCGGTGACGCTAAGACGAGCTCCGCAATCGATCTCTGCCCCAGTCACAAAAACAGCACCTTCTCGCAGCACGGCCATCGCACGAACAGAGACGGCGAGCTCCTCCATGAGTAGTGGCGATGCCAGAGAATATGGTCCGGTGCGGCCCAATGACAATCTCTGGAAAATCGCGAAGCAGATGCAGCGGTCAGAGGAGTCTGTCGAGCAGGTGATGATGGCTCTGCAACGCCACAACCCGTCGGCCTTTATCAAAAACAATGTTAATAACCTCAAAGTGGGCAAGATATTGCGCCTGCCTGAGGATGCCGATGTTACTTCTCTTTCGAAACGTGAGGCCCTTGATGAGTTTCTTGCACAGACACAGGTGTGGCGCTCAGGCCGTGCGGGTGTCTCTACAAAACCGTCGGTTGACAAGAAGCCCAGTAGAGCCGCGCCAAAAGATGAAGACCGCCTCAAATTAATTTCCGCCAAACCAGTTGCCGGTGAAGCGGCTGATCGGGAGGGTATGGCTGAATCCAGTAACGAGCTTGACCGACTGCAGCAGGAGATCATGCTTGTCAGGGAGTCCAATGAAGGGGCTCTGCAAGAGAATGACACATTACGAACCCGCGTTCAGGAGCTCGAGAAACAGATCCAGGATATTCAGCGTCTACTGACACTGAAGAGTGATCAACTCTCTGAGATCCAAACGGCCCAAGATATCGCCTCTGAGAAAATGGAGGAGATGGAGTCGGTTGAACCTGTACCTGCAGAAGAGTCGATGCCGGCACCTCTGGAGGCAGAAGTAGTAGCTGAACCTGAGATTGAGCCACAAGCCGTGGTTGAGGCTGAGATGCCTGTGGTACCGGTTCCAGAAGGTACGGTGATCGAAGAAGTCGATATCGAAGCACAAATCGAGGCAGCGCAACAGCCGGTCACAGCTGAAGAGGAAGCTCCAGCGCCAGTGGTTGAGCCGACGCCTGCACCAACAGCCACAGTGAAACCTCCTGTCACTGCTGAGCAGCCTGTAACACCACCCGTTGTCAAAATGCCACCAAAGAAGGTGTCTTACTTCGATGGCTTGAAAGAGAATAGCAGCCTCCTGAGTATAGTCGGGGGTGTCGCAGTCCTGTTGATCGGTCTATTGTGGATGATCATGCGTCGTCGCAAAGAGGCCGAGGCTGAGTTTGCAGAGAGTATATTGGTTTCACCTGACAGTGGCGTCGTCGTCAGTGGTAAGGATGATAACAGTTCTCTCACTGCGCCGACCGATGAAACCTCGTTTATGAGTGATTTCTCACCCAGTGATATCGACGCATTGCAAGATGAAACAGGTGAAGTAGATCCCTTATCCGAAGCTGATGTCTATATAGCGTATGGTCGTTATCAACAAGCCGAAGAGCTGATAAAGCAGGCGATTGATAAATTTCCGGAGCGGGAAGAGCTCAAACACAAATTGGTTGAGATCTACTTTTCTGCTAAAAAGCCAAGTGAATTCACATCGCTTGCCCAAGAGTTGCACGATACAGGTATAGAGGATAGACAGCCTGATGCCTGGTCGAAAATAACCGCTATGGGTCAAGAGTTGGATCCTGCCCATGCATTGTTTGCTGGTGCGGCGGGAATGGCTGCCGGTGCTACTCTTTCTGGTGCTGATGATTTGGATGACTTGGGGCTGGACCTCAGTTCGGAGTCTCTAGGTGGCATGGACGAGCAGCCTCGGATTGAGGCATTACAACAAGCATCCGAAGTTGAGATCGATTCAATGGATAACCTCGATCTAGAAAGCATAGAAAAGGAGTTGGAGGGTCTCTCTTCCGATCTGGATAACGAAGATTCGGAACTTGATGAGCTGAGCTTGTTACACAGTCATAGCGAAAATCTGGATCTTGACTCTACTGATGAGATTACGACCAAATTGGATCTCGCCCGTGCCTATATCGATATGGGTGATAATGAAGGTGCAAAAGGTATCCTCGAAGAAGTTGCCAGCGAAGGCAGTGAACTGCAGCAGAAAGAGGCCGAGGAGTTATTGAATAATCTCGGTGCCTGACAGCAACGTCATCTAACGTCAGGGGGGCGCACTGGGTGCGCCCCTTTTTTATTTCAGGGTGGTGCATGAAGATAGCACTTGGAGTGGAATACGATGGCAGCGCATTTCACGGCTGGCAGTTCCAGGGGGATGTTCGTAGTGTACAGGAGTTATTGCAGCTCGCGCTTTCCAGGGTTGCCGATCATGATGTCACTGTACATTGTGCCGGACGTACTGATAGTGGTGTCCATGCCACTGGCCAAGTGGTCCATTTCGAAACCGGTGCACACCGATCCATCAGGTCCTGGGTCTTAGGGAGTAACACCAATCTTCCTGATGATACCAGTATCAGTTGGGCCAAACAGGTGCCAGACACGTTTCATGCTCGCTTTTCTGCCGTTGGGCGGCACTATCGCTATCTGATCCTGAATCAGCAGTTTCGCTCGGCGCTATGGCGCAAACGCGCAGTTTGGATTCACCAGCCATTGGATGAGTCTCGTATGCATATCGCGGCTCAAAAGCTTGTAGGCGCCCATGATTTCTCTTCTTATCGTGCGTTAGGCTGCCAAGCTAAACACCCTGTCAGAACCATCCATAGTGTGGCTGTCAAACGACAAGGTAGCTTTGTGAGCATCGAGGTACATGCCAATGCCTTTCTGCACCATATGGTAAGAAATATCGCCGGTGTACTCATTGCTATAGGCAAAGGAGAACAGGCCGTGTCATGGGCAGAAGAGGTACTCTGCTTGCGTGACCGTACCCTGGGTGGCGTCACGGCTCCCCCGCAAGGACTCTACCTTACCAAGGTTGATTACCCGGCAGAGTTTGATATTCCAGAATCCGCAGGTGCATCGCAGATCAATGATTAATGTAATTTGTCGTCATCTTATATTGGACTCTAGACATGACATTAAGGATGTTGTTTGTCGTAGCACAAGCGATCGGCATGCTGTATCTTCCTGCTGATCGTTCTAGAATCTCAATTGGCCACTATCTACTCTGTAAATCACTTTAATGACATGGATTTTTTGACGGTTAAAGGGTTACATCGATTGGCTGAACGGTGTTACGCCGCCAATGCGTCCTTCACGGTGTTCAACTGAGGTTTCCATGATCATGAGAACCCGGATAAAAATATGTGGTATCACGCGAGTGGAAGATGCTGCTGATGCTGTCCGACACGGTGCTGATGCGATCGGATTGGTGTTTTACCCCCCCAGTCCTCGGGCAATATCTCTCAGACAGGCGCAGGCCATTGTGAAAACCCTGCCGCCATTTGTTACAGTGGTGGGTCTTTTTGTGGATGAGGCGCGCTCACAGATCGAACGTTTTATCCGTGAGGTGCCTATCGATCTGCTGCAGTTCCATGGACATGAAACCGCGGCGGACTGCAGTGGTTATGGCCGGCCCTGGATTAAAGCGGTTAGGATGCGAGAGGGGATTGACCTGGCTATAGTTGAGCGTGATTTTAATCATGCTTCAGGGTTATTACTCGATAGCTATCAAGTGGGGGTACCAGGTGGTACAGGGCAGTGCTTCGACTGGAGCAGGATCTCGCCAGCCTTGGCTTCAAAGGTCATTCTTGCGGGTGGCCTCAATCCGCAGAATGTGGTTCAGGCGATAAGACAGGTGCATCCCTATGCAGTGGATGTCAGCGGTGGCGTTGAAGTAGCGAAAGGAGTGAAAGATGCCGCAAAGATTGAGGCCTTCATTGCAGGAGTAAAGCGTGGCGATAACTGAAAATATCATTGGGGCACTACCTGACGAACGGGGGCATTTTGGGCCATACGGAGGGCTGTTCGTGCCTGAGGCGCTGATGGAGCCATTGGAAGAGTTACGCGTCGCTTACAAACATTACATGGGGGATGAGAATTTTCTGAGGGAGTTGGACGAGGATCTCGCTAACTATGTTGGACGCCCATCCCCTATCTACCATGCCAGACGCTGGAGCGAGCAGTTGGGTGGTGCACAGATCTACCTGAAACGAGAGGATCTGAATCACACAGGTGCGCATAAGGTGAACAACACTGTCGGACAGGCTCTTCTCGCCCGGCATATGGGTAAGCGTCGTATCATCGCTGAAACAGGCGCAGGCCAACATGGGGTGGCCAGTGCGACAGTCGCCGCCAGACTCGGGTTGGAGTGCGTAGTCTATATGGGGGCTGTGGATATCGTTCGGCAGGAGGCAAACGTCTATCGTATGCGTCTGCTTGGGGCAGAAGTGAGAGCGGTCGAGTCTGGTTCTAAAACGCTCAAGGATGCCCTTAACGAAGCGATGCGTGACTGGGTGACGAATGTAGATAACACTTTTTACATCATTGGCACGGTGGCCGGGCCTCATCCTTATCCGGCAATGGTGCGTGACTTTCAATCAATCATTGGCAGAGAGGCGCGTACCCAGATGCCACACCAGGCAGGTCACCAGCCAGATGCACTGGTAGCCTGTGTGGGTGGTGGCTCAAACGCTATCGGTCTTTTCTATCCCTATTTGGATGATCAAGGGGTTGCTATTTATGGTGTTGAGGCTGCCGGCAACGGTCTGGAAACGGGGCAACATGCTGCCCCCCTCTGTGCCGGCAAACCAGGGGTGTTACATGGCAATCGTACCTATCTGATGGAAGATGCTGATGGTCAGATCATTGAGACCCACTCTATTTCTGCAGGATTGGACTATCCGGGTGTCGGACCTGAACATGCCTGGTTGAAAGACAGTGGGCGCGCCAACTACGTCGCTGTAACAGACGATCAAGCACTCGCTGCATTCCATGATTTGACACGTATAGAGGGAATAATCCCAGCGCTTGAGTCGAGCCATGCCCTTGCCTATGCCAGTCAACTGGCAACAACCATGAGACCTGATCAGATAATTCTGGTTAATCTCTCGGGACGAGGTGATAAAGATATGCATACCGTTGCCGCGAGGGAGGGCATTCGTCTATGAGTCTGATCAGCAGGAGATTTGCTCAACTCAAGGCACGGGGTAAGAAGGCGTTGATACCCTTTATCACTGCCGGAGATCCCATTCCGGAGATTACTGTGGATTTGATGCATGATTTGGTTTCTGCAGGTGCCGATCTCATCGAACTGGGAGTACCCTTTTCAGACCCAATGGCGGATGGGCCGGTTATTCAACGGGCTAGCGAACGCGCATTGGAATACCATGTCAGTCTGCGGGATGTGTTGGAGATGGTCTCTCTGTTCAGGCAGCTGGATGCAGAGACACCTGTGATACTGATGGGATATCTTAATCCTATCGAAGTGATGGGTTATGAACATTTTGCTGACCAGGCGGCAAATGCCGGTGTGGATGGCTTACTGATTGTTGATATCCCTCCGGAAGAGGGAGAGGAGCTACAACGGATATTTAAAGCTAAATCGATTGATCAGGTTTTTCTTGTGGCTCCCACCAGTACACCTGATCGAATCCAGCGTATTTGTGATGTGTCAGGTGGCTTCGTCTATTATGTTTCAGTTAAGGGTGTCACTGGTGCCAGCCACCTGGATCTGAAATCTGTGGAGCATAAGCTAGCAGAGATTCGTAGCAGAACCGATCTGCCTGTTGGCGTAGGTTTTGGTATAAAGGATGCGCAAACTGCCGCTGCTGTATCACGACTAGCGGATGCCGTGGTGGTAGGCAGTGCTTTGGTTTCCCGTGTTGAAGCCCTGGCTGATGAGCCTGAAAAAATCGGTGCCTCCTTGCGGGAAGTGATTTCATCGATGAGACAGGCGATGGATAAGGTAGACTAGTGTCGGTGATGGCGTTAGTCCAGGTTTTGGATAGGGGCTGTTAACATCCCTCAGAATCGTTGGATTCGGGTATATCGGGTATATAAAGAGATAAAGGTCGAATACATCTATGAGTTGGTTTGAAAAATTGATGCCAAGCCGCATCCGTACGGATGCCGGACACAAGCGTGCGGTACCCGAAGGCTTGTGGGCCAAGTGTCCTGGATGCAGCGCAATTCTCTACCGGGCCGAGATGGAGAGGAATCTCGATGTCTGTCCCAAATGTAACTACCATAACCGGATCGGTGCCCGACGGCGTCTGGAGACCTTTCTTGATCCGGAGCCCCGGGAGGAGATCGGCACCAATTTGGAATCGGTTGATCCTCTGAAGTTCAAGGATAGTAAGAAGTACAGGGAGCGTCTCAGCCAGGCACAGAAAAGCTCCGGCGAGAAGGATGCCTTGGTGTCCATGCGTGGCCAGCTGAAAGGGATAGACCTGGTTGTGACAGCATTTGAGTTCAGTTTTATGGGTGGATCGATGGGTTCTGTGGTTGGTGAGCGTTTCGTGCGTGGCGTCAACATGGCCCTTGAACGGCATACTACCCTGGTCTGCTTCTCAGCAAGCGGTGGAGCACGAATGCAGGAGTCCTTGTTCTCTTTAATGCAGATGGCCAAGACCAGCGCTGCCCTGGAACGTCTGCAAAAACGTGGCTTACCCTTTATATCTGTCATGACCGATCCAACTATGGGTGGTGTCTCGGCCAGCCTGGCAATGTTGGGTGATATCAATGTAGCTGAGCCGAATGCCTTGATCGGATTTGCGGGTCCACGGGTCATCGAGCAGACGGTGCGAGAAAAACTGCCGGAAGGTTTTCAGCGCAGTGAGTTTCTGCTCGACCATGGCGCCATTGATATGATTATCGACCGACGGGATATGCGAGATCGTATTGCCGATCTGATCAGTATCCTGATGAGTAAACCAAGGGCTTGAACAAACAGTTTCAGGTATCGGTTTGCTGCATCCATCAAGCATAAGCTGGTTGCAGGGTTAACAGTCATGCGCTTTGATACGCTGGATCAGTGGCTCGACTGGCAAACCACCCTACACCCGAAAGAGATTGAATTGGGCCTGGATCGGGTTATTGCCGTATGGCAGCGACTGCAGCCAGAGGGCCTGCACTCAAAGGTTGTCACAATTGCAGGTACCAATGGCAAAGGATCCAGTGTGGCCATGCTGGAGACCATCTACCGCCAGGCAGGTTTTAGTGTAGGCGCCTACACCTCTCCCCATCTGGTTCACTACAATGAACGCATCCGGTTGAATGGTGTGGCCGTTTCCGATCAGCAACTGTGCCATGCCTTTGAGGCCATTGATCAGGCCCGGGGTCGAGTGAGTTTAACCTACTTTGAATTCGCTACCCTTGCGGCATTGATCATATATGCAGCCGAAAAAACCGATCTGGTCATCTTGGAAGTGGGTCTTGGAGGGCGTCTTGATGCAGTGAACATTATCGATACAGATGTAGCGTTAATCACTACTATCGATTTGGATCATACTGATTTGCTAGGAGACGACCGTGAAGCAATAGGTCGAGAGAAGGCAGGAATAATCCGTCCCTACAGGCCGGTGGTACTGGGGGATCGAGAAATGCCTCGCTCAGTATCTGAGCAGGCCGAACAACTTCAGACAGAGGTCTATTTGTCGGGCCGCGAATTTGATTTTGATCTGCATAAGGATGGTTGGCAGTGGTCGGGGCCAGATGCTGTAAAGCAGTTACTGCCTGTTCCGAATCTAAGTGGGAGTAAACAGTTAGTCAATGCCAGTGCTGTGGTAATGGTCTGCCAGCTTCTGCAGGACGTTTTCCCGCTAAGTTGGGAGCTCATTGCGAACGGATTACAACAAGTCAGACTGCCTGGACGGTTACAATGGGTGCCAGGCAACCCCAGTCTTCTCCTGGATGTGGCGCATAACAGGCAGTCACTGGAAACGCTTTGTGAGGCGTTGGATAGACTGGACTGCCAGGGCCACATTCATGCCCTGTTCGGAATGTTGAGGGATAAGGATGTCGCTGCTGTAGCCGATATACTTGGGCCGCGAATTACTAGTTGGTATCTGCTTGATTTGCCGGGAGAGAGGGGACGCTCGGCTAAACAATTGGCCATCGCGCTACGGCAGGCAGGAGTGAATAAACCCATCAATTGCTTCCATGCATTTCCCCAGGCCTATCAAGCATGCCGAGATGAGGTACACTCTCAAGACCTGATTCTGGTGTTCGGATCCTTTCTGATTGTCGGAGAGGCGATGGGATATTTGGACTTACTAACCTGAATGTCGCCTAACCTACGGTCGGGTTAGTATAATGAAGGTTATCGAGAATTGAGCTGATATACTTGGCTGATTACGGCGCTGATCTAAAGCATGGCCGGTGCCGGGTGATTTGTTGAACAGTTAGATGGAAAAGTAGATATGGCCCTGGAGGAGAGACTTAAACAGCGATTGCTGGGAGGTGCAGTGCTCGTTGCTCTGATTGTGGTATTTGTGCCCATGCTGATTGATGATCCGGTTGAAACTCAGATAGTCTCCGATCACACCATTCCTGCAAAACCTCCCATTAAGGAGCGGGCAGCTGTTCAGATTGTTCCGCAAACAAAATCTGAGAAATCAACTCCCAGTAAAGTAACTCCAAGGGTAGAGCCTAAGCGGGTTCCCGTTTCGAAACCGGTTCCCGAAGCTACGCCTCGGCCTCAGTCTAAGCCAAAGCCAAAGCCAAAGCCAAAGAGTGAAGTGCCAGCCGCTAAAGGTAAGTCTTCACCAACTGCCTGGATGATTCAGGTAGCTAGCCTGACCAATGAGCAGAATGCACAAAAGCTGGTTGCCCGTTTACGAAAAGCCGATCTGCCAGCGCAGATGGAGAGGGTGAAACTGGATGGTAAACAACACTACCGTGTCAGGGTTGGGCCGGAGGTAGATCACAGATTGGCAGAGAAGATGCTTGCTAAGATAAAGAAAACGTTCAAGCTGTATCCTAAACTGATGCGATACCCGGAATAGATAAGGAGATTTCCACACGAGTGGGGAGAGAGATGAATATCGCTGCACAGGCACAAGCCTATCTTAATGACTGGATGGCAGAAAAACCGACCCCCAAGTGGTTGGAGAAACTCCTTTCAAGACAACTACCTCTGGCTGCCGCACTGCTACTGCTGTTACTGATAGGCTGGAGGATGGCGGATCTGACCTGGCGTTTGATACCTGAACCTGAGATTCAACAACAAGTCCGTCCTCTCAGTGCCTCTAAATCTACATCCGGCAACAGAGATCCAGCCAGCACTAACCAGCTCGAAAAAGTGGCAAAACTACATCTGTTCGGTATTGCGGGTGCAACCAAACCGAAAAAGGCTATCGATAAGAAGGCACCGGATACCCGGCTAAATCTGACCCTGCACGGTGTTTTTGTATCCGCACAAACAAATAAAGGAGAAGCCATCATTGGAACCTCCGGGTCGGCGCAAAAATACTATAAGGTCGGCAGTGCGGTGATGTCGGGTGTCACCTTACAGGCTGTGTTTGAGGATCGGGTGGTTTTATTGAGAAATGGTCAATCTGAGGTATTGCGTTTTCCTGAAATCTCTAACAAAAGTTCCCCCTCGGTTTCTAGAACCACTAGAAAATCCAAAAGTACAGTTGCCCCGGGTTCAAATGTCCCCCCAGTTTCTAGAAGAAATCTCAGCCGTTATCGAGAGATGTTGAGAAACGAGCCATTAAAAATATTTGAACATGTCCGCTTCGTGCCAGTCAGGTCGAGAGAGGGTATGAAAGGCTACCGTGTCTTACCGCAAAAGAACCGTGAGCTCTACAATCAGTTGGGTGTGCGTCCTTCCGATCTGGTGACCTCTGTCAACGGTATACCATTGTCTAATGACAAAGAGGCCATGAAACTGATTGAAAAACTAAAAGATGCACAGTCGATACAGGTTGAGATCGTACGCAATGGCCAACCTCAATCACTCAGTTTCGATTTGAATTAGGGCCTGTTACTAGCCAATTTCTCGGGTTAGTAAGTATTTTGAGCTTACTCATTAGGTGTTGCAGGTGGGGTAGGGCGGTTTGGCACCAGTGCAACCTCATCACCATCCTCCAAGCGAGTGAAAAATTCAGCAAACTGCTTATTGATGGTCAGTCTCAGAAGCGATTCATCAAAGACCGGGGCAATTTCATTGCGCCGATTTCTTAATAGTTTTAATAACTCCGAGATATTAGTCACGGAGGGAGGCAGCACGACTTCTTCACTCTCCTTACCGGTTTTGTTGGCCAACCAGGCGAAGTAGAAAAGTTTAATTCGCCGCACCCTATCGACCACATCCCGACGCTCATATCCTAAAGCCTGGAGTTTTTCCAGATAGGTGTTCCAGTTCTTCTCCTTCTCGCAGCCAAGCTTGTAAAGTGTCTCCCAGGAGAAGATGCCGGTGTCGTGACCATCGTCAAATATGAGACGAATGGCATATTGACCCTGAGGTTCAATCCTCTCAATGTTCACTGACTCTTTGCCTGTAATTGGGATTTCACTTGTTTTTACTTCAGCAGCAGTGGAGAAAGCGCGTAGATATTCGCAAGGCAGTTCGAAATTGGCTCCATCGGAGAACCGGAGTGCCAGAAGACGTGACTTTTGATGTAAATTGATCTCAATCGGCGTCGGGATGGTCTCTTTCGTCATAATCTCTTACTGCTGGCATGTAGCAGATTGGGCATGAATTCTGTCACAGAATAGCTTGAAGCTTCAACCTGGTAGGCGGTAGTCTATTTTCCCCATTTTTCTTGGCACCTATCCCAGCTATACATGCCAGCGTCAAATTCGCAGAAATTGGGTTGATATGTCGTGAAATTGCGCAATATATCCTCATGATCGAGAAATATCTCTCTGTAGATGCTCCTCAGCTCTACCATCACCCGATACCTTTTTCAGTGCTCTGTCCATACCGCGGCTTGTCAGTATGCGTCGAAGTAGAGCGAATAGATGGGTAGGGAAGGTGACATGATAACGCGGTTTGGGTTTTCGGCTCTCCAGGGCATGAATGACCTTCTTCAACACAGCCTCGGGCGGTAGTGTAAAAGGGGCTGCAGGGCCTTTTGTTTCCAATCTTTTCTGCATTGCCTGATAGTAGGGCTGGTGTGCTGAGTGCTCTACATCAATATGTTTATGCCACATAGCCAGCGCATTAGCACGAAATCGGCTCTCAATGGGGCCAGGTTCGATCAACGATACATGAATGCCACTACCCGCTAATTCCAGACGTAATGTGTCGCTCAGACCTTCTAAAGCAAACTTGCTGGCTACGTAGGTGCCACGATAGGGAAGTGTCATAAAACCGAGTATCGAGCTGTTTTGGATAAGACGGCCCTCACCCTGTCTGCGCATCGCAGGAATAACCCTGCAGGTCAGTTGATGCCAGCCAAATAGATTGGTCTCGAACTGTTGTTTTAATACATCGCGGCTTAGATCTTCAATGGCACCAGGTTGGCCGTAGGCGCCATTATTGAATAGGGCATACAGTGCCCCGTTTGTCAGCTCCAGTACCTGATCAACGGCATGATCGATGGATTGACCATCATCGAGGTCAAGCTGTAATGCATCGAATCCCTGCTGTCGTAAGTCAGTTACATCCCGCTCCTTGCGGGCGGTGGCGAATACTCGGTATCCACGGGTTTTCAAGCCCTTGGCCACACAAAGACCAATACCGCTGGAGCAGCCGGTGATGAGAATGTTCTTCACTTCTGACATGCTGGATAGGATACAGGATTGGGATATCAGTTGTCGTACGCCCAAACCTGTAAAAAATCATCATCATAGTGGGGTTGAGGAATTAAAGTTTGGCCCTGCCTGACCGCTAAAACAATCAGATTATAGTGGTAGAAGAGGTTTGAAGACTGACAGTGGACAGGGTTAAGTCTGGCTCCCTCATAGTCTGTAAAAACAGCAACGAGGAATCGGAGAAATAATCGGTGGATATTGCTACTCTGGTAGGTCTATTGGGTGGATTTGGCATTATCATCGGGGCGATCGCTTCGGGTGGTGATGTTATGTTATTCGTCAATGTCCCCTCCATATTGATCGTTGTAGGCGGCACTTTCATGGTGACGTTAATGCAAGTCTCTCTGGGCGATTTTCTCGGCTCTTTCAGCATTGGCATGAAGGCCTTTTTCTATAAAACCGATGACCCGAAGAAACTGATTGAAGAGGCGGTGGAGCTTGCTGATATCGCACGTAAGAATGGTTTGCTAGCACTCGAAGGACAGGAGATCGGTAATAATTTCCTCAAGCAAGGCATAGGCCTTTGTGTCGATGGGCATGATCCTATGCTCGTCAACAAGCTATTGACCAAGGATATCAACTTGACCATTCAACGTCATGAAGTCGGTCAGACGATGTTCTCGAATATGGCTATCATGGTGCCAGCAATGGGAATGATTGGAACGCTGGTGGGGCTAGTGCAGATGTTGGCAAATATGTCAGATCCAGCCAGTATCGGTCCTGCCATGGCGGTGGCCCTGCTAACCACCTTGTATGGTGCGGTAATCGCCAACGCCTTTGCTCAGCCCATCTCTAACAAGCTGGCTCGTGCCAGTACCATGGAAAAGACCAATAAGTCACTGATTATTGAAACGATATCAGGGATTCAAGAGGGTATGAACCCACGGGTTCTCGAGCAGCTGCTCAGCACCTATCTTCCGACAGGTAAACGCCCGGTACAGGAATCCTAGACGATGTCTGACGAATGTCCGAAATGTAATGCCGGCCTGCCACCCTGGTTGGCAACTTTCGCTGATCTGATGTCTTTGCTAATGTGCTTTTTTGTACTGCTGCTCTCCTTTGCCGAGATCAATGCGGTCCGCTTTAAGAAGATGCCGGACTCGATGAAGGATGCATTTGGTGTGCAGCGTGAGATTCCGGTGATAGAGGTGGTCAAAGGTACCAGTGTCATCATGCAGGAATTCAGTCCCGGCAAGCCGGAGCCGACACCCATCAAGGAGATTCGCCAACAGACGGCTGATATCGAGAACGAGTTGCTGGAGATAGAAGAGAAATCCCAGCAGGACCTGGATATCGATGCTGCAAAGGCGGCAATGCAGGCTGAATTGGAGCAGGAGGTCAAGGAGCAGGCATCCGAATTACAAGAGATGCTGGATAGTGAAATTGCTGATGGATTACTGGATGTGGAGACCGAAGACACTAAGATTATTATCCGTATTCAGGAGCAGGGTTCGTTTCCATCGGGGCGCGCCAATCTGAATCCGGATTTCTTTGAAGTTATTACCAAGATCACCGAGGTGATAGCCACTACCCCTGGTAAGATAATTGTTGCCGGCCATACTGACAACATTCCCATATCCACTAGACGGTTTCGTTCCAACTGGGAACTCTCTTCAGCACGTGCAGTGACTGTCGTACATGCCATGCTGAGTAATGCGGCGCTGGATGAGAGCCGGTTTCTTATTCAAGGATATGCAGATTCGTGGCCATTGGTCGCCAACGATTCGAGTGAAAATCGGGCGCAAAACAGGCGCGTTGAGCTTGTCATTCAACGTGGAGAGGATATGGATAGCGGCGAGGTGATCAAGGCTGGTGAAGAGTGAGCTACTATGATGTCTCTACCCAACGTCACTACTTAGTAAGACGGAGAGAGGAGTTTTGATAGATGACTAATGATGAGCCGGGTACAACCCAGGATGAACGTAGAGAGTTCTTCCGAATAGATGATTTGATTCAGGTCAGCTATCGGGTGATAACCCCAGAAGAGTTACCGGAAAGCATTGATGAACCTCTTCAAGGAGATGATCGATTAACCGTGATGACCCGGTTGCAGACAATTAGCCAGCATCTGTCAGCCCCGCTTCATCGTATTGAGCAACGTGACCCGGATGTCGCCGATTATTTAAAGGCACTGGACGAAAAGATCAATCTTTTGGGTCAGAGTTTCCTCACCGAAGAGAAGGAGCTGTTGAATCGGCCTTCGCAGTCGGTCAATCTGAGTGCAGGTGGTCTTGCGATGGATATCACCGAATCGCTACAGGTGGGGGACCTGGTAGAGATTAAACTGCTGCTTTTACCCTCATATACGGGTGTACTCGCTTATGGCGAAGTGGTCGGGGTGGATAACTCGACAGGTGGTGATGCGGCCTATCCTTTTCATATCAGGATAAATTTTTCGCTGATCCGCAACAGCGACCAAGATGCATTGATCAGACATATCATGCGTCGTCAGGGCGAAATGTTGAGACAACGTCGAGAACAGCTGGATCAGGAGTACGATTGATCAAGATTCGCCCCGAGATGTGCTCTGAGAAGGCAACCGGGAGGAAGGATCTAAAAAATCAGCGTATTAGAACTTGAATAGTCATCCACTGCCCCCATTGTGGTAGGATTCCCCGATTCGGTGGCCTCTTTTAGGTTGATAGCCACCCAATCAAACTATTAAGGAACCTGTCATGCCTATCTATGAATATCGCTGTGAAGCTTGTGACCATGAGCTGGAAGCCTTGCAGAAGATGAGTGATCCGGCCCTTTCTGAGTGCCCTGATTGTAAAAAGGATGCCCTGAAAAAGGTTATCTCGACAGTCGGTTTTCGCCTCAAAGGTAGTGGTTGGTATGAGACCGATTTCAAGAGCGGGGATAAGAAAAACGTCCACGACAGTGGCAAAAAAGAGACTAAGCCCAGCAAGTCGGAGAGTAAGTCTTCCAGCTGTGGCGGTGGTTCTTGCGGTTGTCACTGATTCCTAATCGGACACGATAGATGAGTTTCCTTCGTCGCTATCTGGTGGCTGGCCTGTTGGTCTGGCTACCGCTTGGTGCAACCTTTTTTGTGATTCAGCTGTTAGTCAGATGGATGGATAACAGCTTGTTGCTACTTCCGGAGGCCTATCGGCCCGATAATCTGCTGGGTTTTCATATCCCAGGATTGGGGGTTGTACTCTCTTTGTTGATCCTGTTGATCACGGGTTTGGTGGCGGCCAATCTGTTTGGGCGCAAGCTGGTGAGCATGTGGGAGAGATTACTGTCCCGCATCCCGTTGGTCAGATCGGTCTATTCGGCAGTCAAGCAGCTGGTAGAGACCATGTTTGCCGACAATGGCAAATCCTTTCGCAAAGTGGTCCTGGTGGAGTTCCCCCGACGAGGACTCTGGACACTTGCCTTTTTGACCAGTGAAGAGAACGGCATTGTTCAACAAGCTACTGGCCGGGATGTGGTCAATGTCTATATTCCGACCACACCCAATCCCACCGGCGGATATTTTGTCCTTGTACCAAAGGATGATATCCGAGAGTTAGATATGAGCGTCGACGATGGTTTGAAGATGCTGCTTTCGATGGGAGCGGTCAATCCCGAAGCTATCCCTCGCCAGAATACTTCTCCAAGTCACTGAAAAATTACTCAACACACTGTTTTTATATGCCTATTTCAAGGGGCGCGGACAGTTAGAACCTGTTGCCAGGGGTTGCTGAATGCACCCTCACATCGATCTTGGCATGAATATCACCAACCTGGATGAAACGCTGGGAAAGCAATGGGCTTGCAGAGGCAGTGGTCAAGCCGTAACATTCCCGCTTTTTAGCCAGCTGAAGAGCAATTTCAGCGGATTCTCACAGGAAACATACATGCGCAGCCATTATTGCGGACAGATCAACAGCTCCCATATCGACCAGGAAGTAGAACTTTGTGGTTGGGTACACCGTCGTCGTGATCATGGGGGGGTGATTTTTATTGATCTCAGGGATCGCGAGGGCCTGGTACAGGTCGTCTATGATCCTGATCTGCCCGAAGTGTTTGGCATTGCCGAACATGTACGCAACGAGTTCGTGCTAAGGATCAAGGGACGTGTCAGACCAAGACCTGAAGGTACAGTGAATAAAGACCTGCCAACCGGAGAGATTGAGATCCTGGGTCTGGAACTGGAGGTCCTCAATCGTGCCGATACCCCGCCATTTCAGCTTGATGAGCATGAAAAGGCATCAGAAGAGATCCGCCTGCGTTACCGCTATGTCGATCTGCGCCGCCCTGAGATGCTGGAAAAGATCCGCACCCGTGCCCGTGTGACACAGGTTCTACGCCGTTTTCTCGACGATCGAGGTTTCTTGGATATTGAGACGCCGATGCTGACCAAGGCGACTCCGGAAGGTGCGCGAGACTATCTTGTGCCCAGTCGAACCCATCCTGGCGAATTCTTTGCGCTGCCGCAGTCACCACAGCTGTTCAAACAGCTGCTGATGATGTCGGGTATGGATCGATACTATCAAATCGTACGTTGTTTCCGTGACGAAGATCTGCGGGCGGACAGACAACCTGAATTCACCCAACTCGATATCGAGACCTCCTTCCTCGACGAGGATGAGATTATCCAGCTCAACGAGGAGATGATCCGTCAGCTGTATAAAGAGATTCTGGATGTGGATCTACCGAATCCCTTCCCGCGCATGACCTATGGCGAAGCGGTGGAACGATACGGCTCAGATCGTCCCGATCTTCGTATTCCTTTACAACTGATTGATCTGCGTGATTTGATGCAGGATGTTGAATTCAAGGTCTTTTCCGGCCCTGCCAAAGATCCGAAGGGTCGTGTTGCGGCACTGATGGTGCCTGGTGGTAGTTCGCTCAGCCGTAAGCAGATCGATGCCTATACCAAATTTGTGGGCATCTACGGGGCCAAGGGATTGGCCTATATCAAGGTCAATGAGTTGGCCAGGGGTATTGAGGGACTGCAGTCGCCCATCCTTAAGTTTCTGCCGGATGAAGCGGTCAACGGCATTTTACAACGCACCGGTGCAAAAGATGGCGATCTGATTTTCTTTGGCGCCGACACAACCCACGTGGTGAATGAAGCATTGGGTGCATTGCGTGTCAAAGTAGGTCAGGATCTGGACTTGATGCAAGGGGAGTGGAAACCACTCTGGGTTGTCGATTTTCCGATGTTTGAGTGGGATGAGCAGCACGCGCGCTGGAATTCGCTTCACCACCCCTTCACCTCTCCAAAACTGGATCAGATCGATCTGCTCGATAGCGATCCGGGAAATTGCAAGTCCCGTGCCTATGACATGGTCATGAATGGGGTTGAACTGGGTGGTGGCTCTATCCGTATTCACCAACAGGATGTACAGCAGAAGATCTTCAAGTTGCTGGAGATCAGTGAGGAGGAGGCTGATGAGAAGTTTGGCTTTCTTTTATCAGCACTGAAATTCGGCTGTCCGCCCCATGGTGGTCTGGCATTCGGTCTCGATCGCTTGGTGATGCTATTGACCGGTTCTGCTTCTATCCGAGAGGTGATGGCCTTTCCGAAGACTCAGACCGCAGCCTGTATGTTAACCTCAGCACCCTCGGAAGTGGGTGCGGACCAGCTGCGCGAACTCTCAATCCGGGTACGTAAGCCGGTTAGTGAAGACAGTAAATAAAAGGCCGGCATCGGTCCTGGTGGTGGTCTACACCATCAGGGGCGAGTTTCTGATGCTGCGCCGTACTGCCCCCAGTGATTTCTGGCAATCAGTGACGGGCAGTCTTGAGTGGGGAGAGTCCGCCATACAGGCTGCCCGTAGGGAGCTCTATGAAGAGACTGGGATGATGGCCGGTAATGCATTGATCGATCTCCACTGTCAGGAAAAGTTTCCCATCCTTCCGGCCTGCCGTTCCCGCTACGCGGCCTCAGCCCATGTCAATACGGAACACTGGTTTGCTTTGAGAGTACCAGGTCGACGTCAGCCAAAGCTGGATGCCGATGAACACGCTGAATACCGCTGGGTGCCTTATGCACAAGCCTTACGGCTTGCATCATCCTGGACAAATCGGAAGGCGATTCGTCTGGTGCGGCAGGCCGCACCCAATACAAGCTCGATTCGGCTCAGTCTGTTTTGAGAGCTGAGCTTTTTAATCACGCCTAGCAGCTTCTCTTTGGCTTCAGTGGCGACCATCCGTCACGCAAGTGTCCAAGAATGGGTTCTGGGTCCATGAAGTTGACTACAACTTTTCCGTTATCTGCTTATCGCATGATGAAATGACAGGGGAAGAGGGTGTCTGCATTGGGTTCACTGCTCAATACCCCCCGATCGGCCAGTATGGTATTACAAGCACCAAAAAAGTGATAATCAGGAATGGTCTTATCCATCTTGTTTTTGAATATGGTCTGGACATCCACATCACTGACAATGCCAAGATGATGTTCAAGCAAAACCTCATGGCCCTTTTCTATAGCCTGTTTAAAAGGGAGATCGATTTCAGTGTTAAATTCGTACATAGTGCCTCCAAATATCAGGGATCGACATTCCAGCAGAGTGCCGATTGATTGACATTAAAATTCATCAAGCACTAGGGAGAAACTGAAGATGCGTGAGACTATCATGCTGAAAACCGACAGTTGTGAAACCCTCGTCGATATGACTGATCAAGTAGAGCAAGTGGTCGTTCTGAGTGGGATAAAGAATGGCTTGGTCAATGTCTATGCGCAAGGGGCAACCGCAGCCATTATGATTCAGGAGAACTGGGATCAGAGTGTTCAGACCGATGTGGTCAACCTTTTACGCACTATGATTCCCCAGGGGGTCTGGTTGCACGATGCCCAGGATGGCAATGGCGATAGCCACCTAAAGGCTGGTTTGGCCGGACCTTCGGAATCCATACCATTAATAGACGGAAAGTTGGGCGTTACATTGTCAGTTATCTTCTTTAAAACTCTAATAAATGGTGATTGCCTGACCTCCACAATGTGGTTTATTCCAGAGGTGTGGCAGAATAACTCAGATGAATAATTGTATGATCCCTAGGAGTATCGCTATTCCGATCGAGGCAATTGCTGGTTTTTTTATTTGCTCGGCAGTTTGAATAGCATGCTGATATCCCACAAACCACATAAAATGGAAAAATGCTTCAGTTGAAACTTCCACGCTATGTCTTGATTGTTGCTTTGAACATTTTTACTATTGGTATCGATGATGAAGAACATATGCTTGGTACCATGAAATTCATCAGGTGACATACCGGAGAATTAACAGGCTTGATTAACAGTAAACCGATTGTATTTTAATTTTATGATTCTCGATATTTTTAAGTTCCATTTACCCTCTCCTAGTTCAAATAGGGTTTAAGTATCGCTCATGTTCACACACTAGTGTAGTGTCCTAAACATATTATCCATTTTGCAATACAACCTTGGCTCGCCCCACTTTTTCCAGTATCTGATCAACGCTTTTAGT